>DKMV01000301.1 GCA_002469605.1 Leclercia sp. UBA7405 | reverse complement strand
GTTCACCTGGCGCTGGCGTTTAACCCGTCGCACCTGGAGATCGTAAGCCCGGTGGTTATCGGTTCCGTGCGCGCGCGTCTGGATCGACTGGACGAGCCGAGCAGCAACAAAGTACTGCCAATCACCATTCACGGTGACGCGGCCATCACCGGTCAGGGCGTGGTTCAGGAGACCCTGAACATGTCGAAAGCGCGTGGTTACGAAGTGGGCGGTACCGTTCGCATCGTGATCAACAACCAGGTGGGCTTCACCACCTCTAACCCGCTGGATGCACGTTCAACCCCTTACTGCACCGACATCGGCAAGATGGTGCAGGCGCCTATCTTCCACGTGAATGCGGATGACCCGGAGGCGGTGGCCTTCGTTACCCGTCTGGCGCTGGATTACCGTAATACCTTTAAGCGCGATGTGCTGATCGACCTCTTCTGCTACCGCCGTCACGGCCACAACGAAGCGGACGAGCCGAGTGCAACCCAGCCGCTGATGTACCAGAAGATCAAAAAGCATCCGACCCCGCGCAAAATCTACGCCGACAGGCTGGAAGGCGAGAAGGTCGCGACCCTGGAAGATGCGACCGAGATGGTCAACCTCTACCGCGACGCGCTGGATGCCGGCGAATGCGTAGTGAAAGAGCTGCGCCCGATGAACATGCACTCCTTTACCTGGTCGCCGTACCTCAACCACGAGTGGGATGAGAGCTACCCGAACAAGGTGGAGATGAAGCGTCTGCAGGAGCTGGCTAAACGCATTAGCACCGTGCCGGAAGCGATCGAGATGCAGTCCCGCGTGGCGAAAATCTACGGCGATCGTCAGGCGATGGCCGCCGGCGAGAAGCTGTTCGACTGGGGTGGGGCAGAAACCCTGGCCTACGCTACCCTGGTAGACGAAGGCATTCCTGTGCGTCTGTCCGGCGAAGATGCGGGCCGTGGGACCTTCTTCCACCGTCACGCCGTGGTGCACAACCAGAGCAACGGTTCCACCTACACTCCGCTGCAGCACGTGCACAACGGTCAGGGCCAGTTCAAGGTCTGGGACTCCGTGCTCTCTGAAGAGGCGGTACTGGCCTTCGAATACGGTTACGCCACCGCAGAACCACGCACCCTGACCATCTGGGAAGCGCAGTTTGGCGACTTCGCCAACGGTGCACAGGTGGTTATCGACCAGTTCATCTCCTCCGGCGAGCAGAAGTGGGGCCGTATGTGTGGCCTGGTGATGCTGCTGCCGCACGGTTACGAAGGGCAGGGTCCGGAGCACTCCTCCGCCCGTCTGGAGCGTTATCTGCAGCTCTGCGCCGAGCAGAACATGCAGGTCTGCGTACCGTCCACACCAGCACAGGTTTACCACATGCTGCGTCGTCAGGCGCTGCGCGGTATGCGCCGTCCGCTGGTGGTGATGTCACCGAAATCCCTGCTGCGCCATCCGCTGGCGGTCTCCAGCCTGGATGAGCTGGCCAACGGCACCTTCCTGCCGGCCATCGGTGAGATTGACGAGCTGGATCCGCAGGCCGTGAAGCGCGTTGTGATGTGTTCTGGTAAGGTTTATTACGACCTGCTGGAACAGCGCCGTAAGAACGATCAGAAAGATGTCGCCATCGTGCGTATCGAACAGCTTTACCCGTTCCCGCATCAGGCGATGCAGGAAGCGCTGAAACCTTATGCTCACGTACATGATTTTGTCTGGTGCCAGGAAGAGCCGCTTAACCAGGGCGCGTGGTACTGCAGCCAGCATCATTTCCGTGAAGTGATTCCATTTGGGTCTGCCCTGCGTTACGCAGGTCGCCCGGCCTCCGCCTCTCCGGCGGTAGGGTATATGTCCGTTCACCAGAAACAGCAACAAGATCTGGTCAATGACGCGCTGAACGTCGATTAATCAAAGGATAAATAATGAGTAGCGTAGATATTCTTGTTCCCGACCTGCCTGAGTCCGTAGCAGACGCAACCGTCGCCACCTGGCACAAAAAACCGGGCGATGCGGTAACCCGTGACGAAGTGCTGGTAGAAATCGAAACTGACAAAGTGGTACTGGAAGTACCGGCTTCAGCGGATGGCATTCTGGATGCGGTGCTGGAAGATGAAGGTACCACCGTGACCTCTCGCCAGATCCTGGGCCGCCTGCGTGAAGGCAACAGCGCCGGCAAAGAGTCCAGCGCCAAGTCTGAAGAGAAAGCTTCTACGCCGGCCCAGCGCCAGCAGGCTTCTCTCGAAGAGCAGAGCAACGACGCCCTGAGCCCGGCGATCCGTCGCCTGCTGGCAGAACATAGCCTCGATCCGGCGGCCATCAAAGGCACCGGCGTCGGCGGCCGTCTGACCCGCGAAGATATCGACAAGCATCTGGCGAAAGCACCGTCGGAAGCGAAAGCAGAGGCTAAAGCACCGGCAGCAGCACCTGCTGCACAGCCAGCGCTTGGCGCACGCAGCGAAAAACGCGTGCCGATGACTCGTCTGCGCAAGCGCGTGGCCGAGCGTCTGCTGGAGGCAAAAAACTCCACCGCGATGCTGACCACCTTCAACGAAGTGAACATGAAACCGATCATGGATCTGCGCAAGCAGTACGGTGACGCCTTTGAAAAACGTCACGGTATCCGTCTGGGCTTCATGTCCTTCTACGTGAAAGCGGTTGTTGAAGCGCTGAAACGCTACCCGGAAGTGAACGCCTCTATCGATGGCGACGACGTGGTTTATCACAACTACTTCGACGTGAGCATGGCGGTTTCTACCCCGCGCGGCCTGGTAACCCCGGTACTGCGTGACGTGGACACCCTGGGCATGGCCGACATCGAAAAACGCATTAAAGAGCTGGCGCTGAAAGGCCGCGACGGCAAGCTGACCGTAGAAGATCTCACCGGTGGTAACTTCACCATCACCAACGGCGGCGTATTTGGTTCACTGATGTCCACGCCGATCATCAACCCGCCGCAGAGCGCGATCCTCGGCATGCACGCCATCAAAGATCGTCCGATGGCGGTAGACGGTAAAGTTGAGATCCTGCCGATGATGTACCTGGCGCTCTCTTACGACCACCGTCTGATCGACGGCCGCGAGTCCGTAGGCTTCCTGGTAGCGATTAAAGAGCTGCTGGAAGATCCGACTCGTCTGCTGCTGGACGTCTAGTCCTTTTTAGCATCACCTGCCCTCCAGGCCGGGTCAGACCTGGAGGCTTTATGATAACGATTACCTGAAAAGTGGATAGAACGCATGAATTTACATGAATACCAGGCCAAACAGCTGTTTGCCCGCTATGGTTTACCTGCTCCGGTGGGCTACGCCTGTACTACTCCGCGTGAGGCAGAAGAAGCCGCATCTAAAATCGGTGCCGGTCCGTGGGTAGTGAAATGCCAGGTTCACGCCGGTGGCCGCGGTAAAGCGGGCGGTGTGAAGGTGGTTAACTCGAAAGAAGAGATCCGCGCCTTTGCAGAACACTGGCTGGGCAAACGCCTGGTAACTTACCAGACAGATGCGAACGGTCAGCCGGTTAACCAGATCCTGGTTGAAGCGGCAACTGACATCGCTAAAGAACTCTACCTCGGCGCCGTAGTGGATCGTAGCTCCCGTCGCGTGGTGTTTATGGCCTCTACCGAAGGCGGCGTGGAAATTGAAAAAGTGGCGGAAGAGACCCCGCACCTGATCCACAAAGTCGCAATCGATCCGCTGGCCGGCCCTATGCCGTACCAGGGACGCGAGCTGGCGTTCAAACTGGGTCTGGAAGGCAAGCTGGTTCAGCAGTTCACCAAGATCTTTATGGGTCTGGCGAACATCTTCCTCGAGCGCGACCTGGCGCTGATCGAAATCAACCCGCTGGTGATCACTAAGCAGGGCGATCTGATCTGCCTCGACGGCAAACTGGGCGCGGACGGCAATGCCCTGTTCCGCCAGGCCGATCTGCGCGAAATGCGCGATCAGTCGCAGGAAGATCCGCGTGAAGCGCAGGCTGCCCAGTGGGAGCTGAACTACGTGGCGCTGGATGGCAACATCGGCTGCATGGTTAACGGTGCGGGCCTGGCAATGGGCACCATGGACATCGTTAAGCTGCACGGCGGCGAGCCGGCGAACTTCCTCGACGTGGGCGGCGGCGCGACCAAAGAGCGCGT
>DKMV01000355.1 GCA_002469605.1 Leclercia sp. UBA7405 | reverse complement strand
CCGCAGATGCCGCCCCGTACCCATCGCCTGCTGCTGGTGGAGCTGAACGGCGAGCGCTGGATTGCCGACGTGGGCTTTGGCGGCCAGACGCTAACCGCGCCGGTTCGCCTGATTGCCGATACCGAGCAGCCAACACCGCACGGGATCTATCGCCTGCAGCAAGAAGGCAGCGACTGGATATTGCAGGTCCACCATCACGATCGCTGGCAGTCGATGTATTACTTCGATCTGGCGAACGTCCATTTTAGCGACTACGTGATGGGCAACTTTTGGTCCGCGCACTGGCCCCAGTCCCATTTCCGCCATCATCTGCTGATGTGCCGCCACTTGCCGGAAGGCGGCAAGCTGACCTTAACCAACTTCCATTTTACCCGCTGGCAGGGGGCGCTCGCCGTGGAACAGCGTCATCTCGCCGATGCTTCAGAACTCTATCAGCTGATGCAGGAGCGTTTCGGGCTGGGAGTGGATGACGCGAAAAACGGTTTTTCGCTGGCGGAGCTGACCGCGGTGATGGCCGGGTTTGACACCCATCCGCAGGCGGGGAAATAGGGCAGCAGGGGCGAAAGCCCCCTTTTTAGCCGATAAGGATCCTGGCTCGGGTTCGCACGGCGTCGAGCTCTTCAGCCGTGGCGTCTCCTTTTTTTACCGCCCCACGCGCACGCCAGTCGAGGCTTTTTATCTGATCGGCGAGGGCGACATTTTTGCGCGTGCCGCTTATGGCGACTTCAAAAGGGTAGCCCTTAATTTGTGAGGTTAATGGGCAGCAGAGCATCAGGCCGGTGCGGCCATTATAGCTGGCCGGAGAGATCACCAGTGCGGGCCGATGGCCTGCCTGCTCATGATCCGACTGAGGATCAAAATTAAGCCAGACCACGTCTCCGGCCTCCGGGATGTATTCCATTACAGCATCTCCTTACCTTGTGGCTCTCCGGTAGTGATTTCGTGATGCAGATTATCGTCGGTGATCCCAGCCAACAGCGATTCAAGCGTAGGCTCAGGGTTTCTGACCGGGGACAAAATAATCCGCCCATCGTCGTCGACATTAATATTTACTACGTCTTCAATGCTCAGTCGGGCTTCACGCATTACGCCGACCGGCAGCCTGACGGAAGGGCTATTACCCCATTTTTTTACGGTGACTTGCGCCATACACACCTCTTCAGATGTAGATACAATGTATAGCTATCATAAGGCGTAGGGTTTTTATGTGTCAACGTTGTAGATACATGCTTTAACATCACGCGGGGGATGACTACACGCATTGGGTCAGCCTGATAATTACAGGTGAAACAGAGGAATCCGTTGCCCAGCATAATTTGGATCAGCATACGCTGATCCCCTCACCCCAACCCTCTCCCAAAGGGAGAGGGAGATACAGAAAAAAGGCAACTTTCGTTGCCTTTTTGCTTTTATCTGCGCGATCTCACCAGCTGATACCGCCGCGTAAAGTACTCGAAGGGAGCGCTCCAGACGTGTACCAGTCGGGTAAAGGGGAAGATCAGGAAGATGGTCATCCCCAGTACAAGGTGGACGCGGAACACGATGTCCACCCCGCGCAGCATCTCCGAGGAGCCGCCGCCGAAGGTGACGATGCTCTGCGCCCAGCCCACCAGTTTCATCATTTCGCTGCCGTCCGGGTAGCGGGCCGAGAAGGGAATGGTGGTCAGGCCGAGAATGCACTGAATCAGCAGGATGCTCATGATGACGATATCCGGCGTGGTGGAGGTGGCGCGCACCCGCTGGTTGAACAGGCGGCGGTAGAGCAGCATCGAGCCGCCGATCAGCGTCAGTACGCCGCAGATCCCCCCGGCAATCATCGCCAGCTGCTGTTTCACCGCGATGGGCAGGAACCAGGCGTACATCCAGTGCGGGGTAAGCATCCCGAACAGATGGCCGAAGAAGATCCCCAGAATACCGATATGAAACAGGTTTGAGCCCCAGTTCATGCCGCGCTTGCTGAGGAGCTGGCTCGACGAGGCGCGCCAGGTGTACTGCCCGTAGTCATAGCGTAACCAACTGCCCACGAAGAAGACCGTGGCGCAGATATAGGGGTAAACATCGTAAAAAAAGATATCGAGGTAATGGATCATTTTGGACCTCCGGCGCCGACGTCCACATACTGGGGGGCGACGTCCTGGCTAAAGCGTCGTTGATATTGCTGCATCGGCGAGCTGTCGCACGATGTGGCGTTGTCTTCGATAAACTTCACCTTCTCCTCCTCCCAGACCGCATCCAGCGCCTGAGGAGTGTCATCTCTCTTTTCAGCCGCCACCTGAGGTGTGACACTGTCACTTGACAGGCGGGTGCCGGCCAGCTGCAGCAGGGCGTCAAACAGGGCGTACCACGCCGCCTCGCGCTGTTTTAACCGCCCGCCAATCAGGGCCAGTATAGGCGCCACGTTCTGTAGCCCCTCGCGTGCTTCTGCGTCGCTGACAATGCTTAAATACTCCAGATAGAGCGGCAGATAGTCGGGCAGCTCGCGGCAATCGAGCTGCAGGCCGACCTTTTCGTACTGGTTCATCAGGTCGACCATCGCCTGGCCGCGATCCCTGGATTCCGCATGCACGTGCTCGAACAGCAACAGCGACGTGGCCCGGCCGCGCTCGAACACTTCGCACCACTCCGCCTGGCGGTCCAGCAGCGGGGCGTCCAGATAGTGCCGGGTAAAGGGCAGCAGCGCCGGGGCCTGCTCTGTAATCAGCGCCAGCGCCTCGTCGCGGTTCTCCCACAGCACCTCGTCCGGGTACTCCATCAACAGGGCAATAATTTTCAGGATCCGCATTATTCCCCCTCTCCGTGTTCGCGCACCTCGGTGATATTGATAGCGTCGATACGGCTGCTGTTGAACAGGTTGAATTTGGTGTCGCT
>DKMV01000313.1 GCA_002469605.1 Leclercia sp. UBA7405 | reverse complement strand
CGCCGCGGCGGGCCAGGCGGTACCGGATGTGAAGTACATCTTTGAACTGAACCCGGATCACCCGCTGGTGAAACGCGCGGCCGATACCCAGGATGAAGCTCGCTTTGGCGAGTGGGTTGAGCTGCTGCTGGATCAGGCTCTGCTGGCCGAGCGCGGCACGCTGGAAGATCCTAACCAGTTCATTAAGCGCGTGAACGCGCTGCTGCTGCTGGCGTAATAAACCAAAACCCCTCACCCCGGCCCTCTCCCCAAAGGGGAGAGGGTGTTCGAGTTCCCTCTCCCCTTTGGGGAGAGGGTTAGGGTGAGGGGATAATCCTCCGCACTATCCTAAATAATCTCCCCCATTAACCGTTTCAGCCGTCCCGCCTTCCTTGAGCCATACCCGTTCTGATGGTATTGTTTAGCGCTTTTTGAAAAATTGAATCGACTTTTGAGGGGATTTTCGCAATGCGTATTATTCTGCTTGGCGCTCCGGGCGCGGGTAAAGGAACTCAGGCTCAGTTCATCATGGAGAAATACGGTATTCCGCAAATCTCTACCGGTGACATGCTGCGCGCCGCCGTTAAATCTGGCTCCGAGCTGGGTAAACAGGCGAAAGACATTATGGACGCTGGCAAACTGGTGACCGACGAACTGGTTATCGCCCTGGTGAAAGAGCGCATTACTCAGGAAGATTGCCGCAACGGTTTCCTGCTGGATGGCTTCCCGCGCACTATTCCGCAGGCTGACGCTATGAAAGAAGCGGGCATCAACGTGGACTACGTGCTCGAGTTCGACGTACCGGACGAGCTGATCGTTGACCGTATCGTTGGTCGCCGCGTACACGCCGCTTCTGGCCGCGTTTACCACATCAAATTCAACCCGCCGAAGGTTGAAGGCAAAGACGACGTGACCGGCGAAGAGCTGACCACCCGTAAAGACGATCAGGAAGAGACCGTGCGTAAGCGCCTGGTGGAGTACCATCAGATGACCGCGCCGCTGATCGGCTACTACTCGAAAGAAGCGCAGGCGGGTAACACCAAATACGCGAAAATCGACGGCACCAAAGCCGTTGCTGACGTTCGTGCAGAGCTGGAAAAAATCCTCGGCTAATCGCACTCCCGCAACGTCATTCAGGCTGCATGCGGCAACGCGGCAGCCTGAATGAGGGCGTGGGCTTACCCGGCTCCTCCGGGTGAGAAAACTTCTCATCAACCTATCACAGCAATGGGTTTCGTTTACGCCCAGTTCCGCTACAATTAGCAGCTATTCAAATGGTTATGAGGCGTGAATGAGTCAGGCGAAAACCGGCATCCTGCTTGCCAATCTGGGCACTCCCGAAGCACCCACCCCCGCGGCGGTTAAACGCTATCTGCGTCAGTTTTTAAGCGACACGCGCGTTGTGGATACCCCGCGCCTGCTGTGGTGGCCCATCCTGCGCGGCGTGATCCTGCCGATTCGTTCTCCGCGTGTGGCCAAGCTTTACCAGTCGGTCTGGATGGAGGAGGGGTCGCCGCTGATGGTCTACAGCCGTCGCCAGGAAAAAGCGCTGGCGGCCAGACTGCCCGATATGCCGGTGGCGCTGGGCATGAGCTACGGCCAGCCTTCTCTGGAGAGCGCGGTGGACAACCTGCTGGCGCAGGGGGTGGATCACATTGTGGTGCTGGCCCTCTATCCGCAATACTCCTGCTCTACCGTCGCCGCCGTCTGGGACGAGCTGGCGCGCATTCTCGCCACCCGTCGCCGCATTCCGGGCGTGACCTTTATTCGCGATTATGCCGACAACGAGATGTATATCGCCGCCCTCGCCAACAGCGTGCGCGCCTCGTTTGCGCAGCACGGCGAGCCGGACCTGCTGCTGCTCTCCTATCACGGTATTCCGCAGCGTTATGCCGACGAAGGGGATGATTACCCGCAGCGCTGCCGCGACACCACCCGGGAGCTGGTTTCGGCGCTGGGACTGCCGCCGGAGAAGGTGATGATGACCTTCCAGTCGCGCTTTGGCCGCGAGCCCTGGCTCACCCCTTATACCGACGAAACCCTGAAAATGCTGGGCGAGAAAGGCGTTAAGCATATTCAGGTGATGTCGCCGGGCTTCTCGGCGGACTGCCTGGAGACGCTGGAGGAGATCGCGGTGCAGAACCGGGAATTCTTCCTTGAGGCGGGGGGCACAAAGTACGAGTACATTCCGGCACTTAACGATGCCCCTGACCATATTGAAATGATGGTCTCGCTGGTGAAGCAGAGCCACTGATCGCACTGGAGAGCGGGAATATGCTACCATTCCCGCCCCAATAGCCAGCATAGCTCAGACCATGAAATTTCCCGGTAAACGCAAATCCAAACACTACTTCCCCGTTAATGCCCGCGATCCGCTGCTGCAACAAATTCAGCCGGAAAATGAAACCAGCGCCGCATGGGTGGTCGGCATCGATCAGACGCTGGTGGATATCGAAGCAAAGGTGGATGACGCGTTTGTCGCACGCTATGGCCTGAGCGCCGGCCACTCGCTGGTCATTGAAGATGACGTCGCCGAAGCGCTCTATCAGGAGCTGGTACGCGAAAATCTGATTACCCACCAGTTTGCCGGCGGCACTATCGGCAACACCATGCACAACTACTCGGTACTGGCAGATGACCGCTCGGTCCTGCTGGGCGTGATGTGCAGCAATATCGAAATCGGCGGCTACGCCTACCGCTACCTGTGCAATACCTCCAGCCGCACCGATCTTAACTACCTCCAGGGCGTCGACGGGCCGATTGGCCGCTGCTTTACGCTGATTGGCGAGTCCGGCGAACGGACCTTTGCCATCAGCCCGGGCCATATGAACAAGCTGTGCGCGGAGAGCATCCCGGAAGCGGTGATTGCCGGTGCCTCCGCGCTGGTGCTCACCTCCTACCTGGTGCGCTGCAAGCCGGGCGAGCCAATGCCCGAGGCCACCATGAAGGCGATCGAATACGCCAAAAAATACAACGTGCCGGTGGTGCTGACCCTGGGGACTAAATTCGTGATCGCCGATAACCCCGAGTGGTGGCAGGCGTTCCTGAAGGAGCACGTCTCTATTCTGGCGATGAACGAGGAAGAGGCCGAAGCCTTAACCGGCGAAAGCGATCCGCTGCTGGCCTCCGATAAGGCGCTGGACTGGGTCGATTTAGTGCTCTGCACCGCCGGACCGGTGGGCCTCTATATGGCAGGCTTTACTGAAGAGGAGAGCAAGCGCAAAACCCAGCATCCGCTGCTGCCAGGCGCCATTGCCGAGTTTAACCAGTACGAATTCAGCCGCGCCATGCGCCATCAGGACTGCATCAATCCGCTGCGTATTTTCTCCCATATCGCCCCCTATATGGGCGGCCCGGAGAAGATCATGAACACCAACGGCGCCGGTGACGGCGCGCTGGCCGCGCTGCTGCACGACATCACCGCCAATGCCTATCACAAAACCAACGTGCCAAACTCCAGCAAACATAAATTTAGCTGGCTGACCTATTCCTCGCTGGCGCAGGTGTGTAAGTACGCGAACCGCGTGAGTTATCAGGTGCTGAACCAGCACTCGCCGCGCTTAACCCGCGGCCTGCCGGAAAGGGAAGATAGCCTCGAAGAGGCTTACTGGGACAGATAAGCGCTAACCCTTTCCCCAAAGGGGAGAGGGAATAGTTTGGTGCTAAGGTAAAAGGGGCAGGGACCTGCTTTTCCCCCTCTCCCCTGGGGAGAGGGCCGGGGTGAGGGGCCCAGACCGCACCGAACCTACCCCGTCACCGCCTCAACGGCCGGCGGGTTAGTCAGCAGGGTCATCATCGTATTGGCAATCTCACGCTCGCCCATCACCACCTGGTTGGCACCACGTTCGGTAATGTAATCCACCTCATCGTCATAATGCGCGCGGGCAATAATTTCGATATTCGGGCACTTCTCCCGTGCAGTAGCCACAATCTCTCCGGCCTCGTAGCCGTTCGGAATGGTCAGCAGCAGCCAGCGGGCGCAGTCGAGATGGGCCAGATTCATAATCTCTTCGTTGGCGGCGTTGCCTAGCACGGCGCGAATACCGCGCTCGCGCAGTTCATCGACCCGGGTACGGGAAGTTTCAATCACCACCAGCGGCACGCCCTGGGCCATTAACTTCTCGCCCAGCAGGCTGCCGACGCGGCCAAAGCCCACCAGCAGGGCGTGGTTACAAATATCCACCGGGATCTGCTTCTCGTCTTCGATCGCCTCTTCCAGCGTCTGCTCCTCCAGCGTCTCGGTCTTGTTGAGATACTTCTCCAGCAGGGCGAAGAGCACCGGGTTGAGCATAATCGAGAGAATAGCTCCCGCCAGCACCAGGTTTTGCCCGGCCTGCGGCAGCAGATCCAGCGCCATGCCCAGCCCCGCGAGGATAAAGGCAAACTCGCCAATCTGCGCCAGGCTGGCGGCAATAGTCAGGGCGGTGCGCGGCGAGTGGCCGAACATCCGCACCAGCCCGAAAGCGACCAGCGACTTACCGAAGATAATAATCGCCAGGGTGCCCAGCACCGCCAGCGGCTGCTCGACAAGGATCAGCGGGTTAAAGAGCATGCCCACGGAGACGAAGAACAGCACCGCAAAGGCGTCGCGCAGCGGCAGGGTGTCGTGGGCCGCGCGGTGGCTTAGCTCGGATTCGTTCAGCACCATGCCGGCGAAGAAGGCGCCCAGGGCAAAGGAGACGTCAAACAGCTCGACGGCGCCAAAGGCGATGCCCAGCGCCAGCGCCAGTACGGAGAGGGTAAAGAGCTCGCGCGAGCCGGTGGCGGCGCTGCGCGACATGATCCACGGCACCAGACGGCGGCCTACCAGCATCATAATGGCGATAAAGGCCACCACTTTGCCGATAGTAATGCTCATATCCAGCGCCAGGGTCGCAAAACCGACGTTGTCTTTCTCAATCATCCCGGCGACGGCGGGCAGCAATACCAGCGTCAGCACCATTACCAGGTCTTCTACAATTAGCCAGCCGATGGCGATCTGCCCCCGCTGGCTGTCTATCAGTTGCCGCTCTTCAAGGGCGCGCAGCAGCACCACGGTACTGGCGGTAGAAAGACAGAGCCCAAAGACGATACCGGTCATTAAAGACCAGCCTAGTAGTGCCGAAAGCGCCATGCCCAACAGCGTCGCCACCCCTATTTGGGCGATCGCGCCGGGTATGGCGATGGACTTTACCGCCATTAAATCCTTCAGGGAAAAATGGAGACCCACGCCAAACATCAGCAGGATCACGCCGAGCTCAGCCAGCTCGGGCGCCAGTTTAGTGTCAGCAACGAAACCCGGCGTAAAGGGTCCCGCCAGCACACCCGCCAATAAATAACCTACCAGGGGAGAGATACGCAATTTGTTGGCAATCATGCCGAGAATAAAAGCGAGCACAAGCCCACCCACAATGGTGGTAATAAGCGGTGTGGCGTGATGCATTCCGTCTCCTTTCGTTGCTGTGTTGATCCATTTTTTGGCGCGAAACCAAAAAGCCAGGTAATAGTTTATGACAAAATTAATGATTATGTTTATGAATAATTGTTGAAATTTTGAAGAAAAAAGCAATAAGCAGACAAAAAAGCAGAATCGGACAAATTAACGCGAGGATCGAGAGGAAAGGCTTATGGCAGCTGGAAAGTTCGCGGCCAAAATTTGATTTTGGCCGCGGATAAATCAGGCTTTATGCCGGTAATCAGGCAGGAATATAGTCAATATTCCAAGAAGCGGCAGGAAAGCACATATTTTATAGACCAGGAAGATACTGGTATGGTCGGCAATCAGCCCTAACACGGCGGCGCCAAGACCGCCCATGCCGAACGCAAAGCCGAAAAACAGCCCGGAAACCATGCCGATACGGCCCGGCAGCAGCTCCTGAGCGTAGACCAGGATGGCAGAGAAGGCGGAGGCGAGGATAAAACCAATGATCACCGTTAAAACACCGGTCCACCACAGACTGGCATAGGGTAAAACAAGGGTAAAAGGGGCAACGCCAAGGATAGAGCCCCAAATCACATATTTACGCCCAATCTTATCGCCCAGAGGCCCGCCGATAAAGGTTCCGGCCGCGACGGCAAACAGGAAGGCGAACAGGTGAAACTGGGCGTTTTGTACCGATAATCCGAATTTTTCCATCAGGTAAAAGGTGTAATAACTGCTGATGCTCGCCATATAGAAGTATTTTGAGAAAATCAGCATCAGCAGGATGCTAACCGCCAGAATCACCTTGTTGCGCGGGAGCGGATTTATCACCGGAGCTTTAGGTTTGCCCTTGTTAACCCTGTGCTGGGCGGCATACCAGCGGCTGATTTGTGCCAGCACCACGATGGCCAGCAGTGCCGCCAGTACAAACCAGGCCACGTTCCCTTTACCGTAAGGCGCGATAACCACCGCCGCCAGCAGCGGCCCCAGCGAGCTGCCGAAGTTGCCGCCCACCTGGAACAGGGACTGCGCCAGGCCGTGACGTCCGCCAGAGGCCATGCGCGCCACCCGCGAGGACTCCGGGTGGAATACCGAGGAGCCGGTTCCCACCAGCGCCGCAGCCAGCAGCACTGCTTCAAAGCTGCCCGCCATCGCCAGCAGCACCAGCCCGCTCAGGGTAAAGCACATGCCAATTGGCAGCGACCAGGGCATTGGATATTTATCGGTCCAGTAACCTACCACCGGCTGGAACAGCGATGAGGCCATCTGGAAGGTGAGGGTGATCATACCGATCTGTACGAAGGTTAATGAAAACTCGCTCTGCAATAGCGGATAAATCGCCAGAATCAGCGACTGGATCATATCGTTAAGCAGATGCGAAAGACTAATGGCGCCGAGAATACCAAAAGAGGTACGCGCCTTTGGCGGGGAGGGCGGAACGCCGGCGCCAGGCTGGTTTGTTTCACTGATTGCCATAAATACCACGTCGATTGTTATTGAAAGTGCAGGGTGTAATTATTATTCGCCTAACATACCGTTCAGCGACATTTGAAGGAAGTCGCAATTCTGAAAACATATTTGTCTATTCTCATTACTCATTGTAATTTTTGCGTTTGCCTAATGGTCAGGGAGAGGAAATATGAAGTTTATGAAGCGGGGCGTCGCGTTGGCATTGATCGCCGCATGGGGAATAGTGAGTCTGCCTGCCCATGCGTATGAAAAAGATAAAACCTACAAAATCACCATCCTGCATACTAACGATCACCACGGCCACTTCTGGCGTAGCGAATATGGCGAATATGGCCTCTCCGCGCAAAAAACGCTGGTGGACGGTATCCGTAAAGAGGTGGCGGCCCAGGGCGGCAGCGTACTGTTGCTCTCCGGCGGCGATATTAATACC
Organism: Leclercia sp. UBA7405; assembly: GCA_002469605.1. Classification (GTDB taxonomy): domain Bacteria; phylum Pseudomonadota; class Gammaproteobacteria; order Enterobacterales; family Enterobacteriaceae; genus Enterobacter. The sequence goes on along the minus strand of DKMV01000313.1, from coordinate 3,330 downwards.
GGCGTACCCGAATCTGACCTGCAGGACGCAGAGCCCGATTTTCGCGGCATGAATTTAATCGGTTACGATGCGATGGCCGTCGGCAACCATGAGTTTGATAATCCGTTGAGCGTGTTACGCCAGCAGGAAAAATGGGCCAAATTCCCCTTCCTCTCCGCCAATATTTACCAGAAAAGCACCGGCGAGCGTCTGTTTAAACCCTGGGCCATCTTTAAGCGCCAGGATCTTAAAATCGCCGTTATTGGCCTGACCACCGACGACACGGCAAAAATCGGTAATCCGGAATTTTTCACCGATATCGAATTCCGCAAACCGGCTGAAGAAGCGAAGCTGGTGATTCAGGAGCTACAGCAGAGTGAAAAACCGGATGTGCTGATTGCCACTACCCATATGGGCCATTATGACAACGGCGAGCACGGCTCCAACGCGCCGGGTGACGTGGAGATGGCGCGCAGCCTTCCCGCAGGCTCGCTGGCAATGATTGTGGGTGGTCACTCGCAGGATCCGGTCTGCATGGCTTCAGAAAACAAAAAGCAGGTTGACTACGTGCCGGGCACCCCCTGCGCGCCGGACCAGCAGAATGGTATCTGGATCGTGCAGGCCCACGAATGGGGCAAATACGTCGGCCGCGCCGATTTTGAGTTCCGCAACGGCGAGATGAAGCTGGTGCATTATCAGCTGATCCCGGTCAACCTGAAGAAGAAGGTGACCTACGACAATGGCCAGAGCGAGCGGGTGCTCTATACGCCGGAAATCGCCGAGAACCAGCAGATGCTCTCTCTGCTCTCGCCGTTCCAGAACAAAGGCAAGGCGCAGCTGGGGGTCAAAATCGGTACTCTGAATGGCCGACTTGAGGGCGATCGCAGCAAGGTCCGCTTCGTGCAGACCAATATGGGCCACCTGATCCTTGCGGCACAGATGGCGCGCACCGGGGCCGATTTTGCGGTGATGAGCGGCGGCGGTATTCGCGACTCTATCGAGGGGGGCGATATCACCTATAAGGATGTGCTGAAGGTGCAGCCGTTTGGCAACGTGGTGGTGTACGCGGACATGAACGGGAAAGAGGTGACTGACTATCTTACCGCCGTGGCGAAGATGAAGCCTGACTCCGGCGCCTATCCGCAGTTTGCCAACGTCAGCTTCGTGGCGAAAGGCGGGGTGTTAAGCGATCTGAAGATCAAGGGCGAGCCCGTCGATCCGGCCAAAACCTACCGTATGGCAACTTTGAGCTTTAACGCCACCGGCGGCGACGGCTATCCGCGTCTGGATGATAAACCGGGCTATGTGAATACCGGCTTTATCGATGCAGAAGTGCTGAAGCAGTACATCGAGCAGAACTCGCCGCTGGATGTGAATACGTATGAGCCGAAAGGCGAGGTGAGCTGGCAGTAAAGTGGTGTTGCCCGGTGGCACCGCGCCACCGGGCAGGCTATTAATCCCGGCGGGCGATATCGGCAAACTGCGCGTCGAGCATTTTCGCCAGATCGGCGGCCGCCAGCTCAATATCCAGCCCGCGCTTGCCGCCTGAAATATAGATTGTCTCAAAGGCCTGCGCCGGAGCATCGATAACCGTCGGCAGGCGCTTTTTCTGCCCCAGCGGGCTAATGCCCCCTACCAGATAGCCGGTGATACGCTGGGCGACCATCGGGTCGGCCATATCTACCTTCTTCGCCCCCAGCGCTTTCGCTACTTTCTTCAGATCCAGCTGACCGGCTACCGGGGTAACCGCCACCGCCAGGTGCTTCATATCGCCGTTCACGGCGACCAGCAGGGTTTTGTAAACCTGGTCGGCATTGAGTCCGAGCTTACGCACCACCTCATCGCCAAAGTTAGTTTCGGCCGGGTCATGATCGTAAGTATGGATCCGGAATGAAATATTGTTTTTTTCGAGTAATTTAACAGCGGGTGTCATAGTCATCCTTAGCACTACAGGCCATTTATGCCCTCAGCATACGCCCGGATATTGCAGGAAAAATAGCACCATCTTGCGCAATAATGTTGGCAGTGGTGGTCACTTTGAGCGACAATCGGCACATCCGGGGGGCTCCTCCGGCATAACTAAAAAAATGAAATTCCTCTTTGACGGGCCAATAGCAATATTGGCCATTTTTTTATCTCAGCAGCGACGGCAGGTTCCCCTCACCGTATAAATGCAGCGCGCCAACGGCCACCACATAGCGGCCCGGCGGCAGGGCGTGCAGCTTTTCACGCCAGGCCTGGTTGCGCTCGTGCATTAACACATCATACAGCGATTCGCTAAAGGTCGCGGGCAGAGCCAGCGTGCTGGTGGCGGGCGGCGCGTCCAGCCACCAGCCGATCATGGTTTGCAGCAGGCGGGCATTGGTATGCCAGTGCATCAGGGTATCTTCCAGCAGCAGCATGCCATCTTCCGGCAGCTGACGCAGCAGGGCTATCTGGCTGGCGGCCCCCTCCAGCTCAATAACCGGCATATTGTCCGCGCGGGCAATATGCAGCAGCTGATAATCGATACCGTAATCACCGCGCAGCCCCAGGCGCTGCGCCTGGGTAGCCTGCAGCACCATCGCAATTTGCCACAGCGGCTGGGTTTCCAGCATCGTCATGGGCAGGGATAGCTCATCGGCCAGACGTTCCAGCGCCGTAAGCTGCGCACCGGACAGTCGTTCGGCAAGCGGCGGGGGGATCGCAAGGTCGGAGAAGGGGGATTCGCTGCCGGAGATATCGGCTTCAACCACCAGCGCATCGGCCTTATGAACCAGCCGGAGCAGCCCCTCGGGCAGTGGAGACATATCCCGGGTGCCCATATGGATGCTGCCCACCAGGTGCAGCTGCTGTCCGCCGGGGAGGGTCATATCCAGCCCCGGCCAGGGGTAACGGCGGGGAAACTGTGCGCGTAGTGCAGATTTTATACGGCTAAACAGACTCATACGCGCTCCCTGAACAGAAAGGTTCATGCTAGCGCGCGGCGGGGAAAGGTGCAAATCTGTGCCACCTCTCCCCGCGCCCAGGCACTTAATCTTTCGGTTTGAAGCGCAGCAGGCGGTTGGCGTTGCTGACCACGGTAATGGACGAGAGCGCCATCGCCGCTCCCGCAACCACCGGGTTAAGCAGCGTGCCGGTGAGCGGCCACAGAATACCTGCCGCAATCGGAATGCCAAAGGCGTTGTAGATAAAGGCCCCCAGCAGGTTCTGCTTCATATTGCGCAGCGTCGCTTTGGAGATAGCCAGCGCGTCGGCGACCCCGGTCAGGCTGTGGCGCATCAGGGTGATGGCGGCGGTTTCGATTGCCACATCGTTGCCGCTGCCCATGGCAATCCCCACGTCCGCCTGGGCCAGCGCCGGGGCGTCGTT
>DKMV01000024.1 GCA_002469605.1 Leclercia sp. UBA7405 | reverse complement strand
TGATGCCTGGAATCGCTCTTTTAATGCTGCTACACATCTGGCAACGGTCGCAGCAATCTCCTCTTCTTCGAGTGTCCGGCTGGTATCCTGCAAAATCAGGCTAATCGCAAGGCTCTTTTCGCCTTCGTTCACGCCTTTACCACGGTACACGTCAAACAAGTTTACGCCAACTACCTGATTTACGCCAACTTTCTTACACTCGGCCAAAATATCTGCTGCAGGCACGTTTTCAGCCACCACAACAGCGATGTCACGACGGTTTGCCGGGAAGCGTGAAACGTCCTGCGCCTGAGGAATGACGCGGTCTGCAACCTTGTTCCACTCCAGCTCAAACGCCAGCGTACGGCCATTCAGGTCCAGCTTGCGCTCCAGCTCCGGATGCACAACGCCAATGAAACCAACGCGTTCGCCGTGCAGATAAATAGCGGCGCTCTGGCCCGGATGCAGAGCCGGGATGGCTTCAGCACGGAATTCAATTTCGGACAATTTACCGGTCAGATCCAGCACGGATTCAAGATCGCCCTTCAGATCGTAGAAATCGACGCTGTTTTTCGTCAAATCCCAGTGCTCTTCATAGCGGTTGCCGCAGATGGCGCCAGCCAGCATCAGATCCTGTCGGATACCCAGATCGGCTTGCGTATCCGGGACAAAGCGCAGGCCAGTTTCGAAAATACGCACGCGGTTTTGCTGGCGGTTCTGGTTGTAGACGATGGTGCCCAGCAGGCCGGTCAGCAGCGACAGACGCATGGCGGACATTTCGCTGGAGATAGGGCTTGGCAGGATCAGCGCCTCTTCACCCGGGTGGATCAGCTGCTGCAGCTTAGGATCGACGAAGCTGTAGGTGATCGCTTCCTGGTAGCCTTTGTCGATCAGCATGGTTTTCACCCGCTTGAGGGACAGGTTCGCTTCCCGGTGAGAGCCCATTACCAGGCCAGCCTGCACCGGCGCATCAGGGATATTGTTGTAGCCATAGACGCGGGCCACTTCTTCTACCAGGTCCTCTTCGATCTCCATATCGAAACGCCAGCTCGGCGCGACCGCCTGCCACTGGTCCTGGCCCTCGGTCACTTCGCAACCCAGACGACGCAGAATATCGCCCACCTGCTCGTCGGCAATGTGGTGGCCAATCAGGCGATCCAGCTTGCTGCGGCGCAGGGTAATGGTGGCACGCTTCGGCAGAGCCGCTTCGTTGGTAACGTCCACAACCGGACCCGCTTCACCGCCGCAGATATCGATCAGCAGGCGGGTGGCACGCTCCATCGCTTTATACTGCAGCGCCGGATCGACGCCACGCTCGTAGCGGTGAGAGGCATCGGTATGCAGGCCGTGACGACGGGCGCGGCCGGTAATGGCGAGCGGGCTGAAGAAAGCGCACTCCAGCAGGACGTTTTGCGTCTCATCGTTCACGCCAGAGTGCTCGCCACCAAAGATGCCGCCCATCGCCAGGGCTTTGTTATGGTCTGCGATCACCAGGGTATCGGCGCTCAGTTTGGCTTCGGTACCGTCCAGCAGCACCAGGGTTTCGCCCTCTTTCGCCATACGCACTTTGATCCCGCCTTCAATACGATCTTTATCGAAGGCATGCATCGGCTGGCCCAGCTCGAGCAGCACGTAGTTAGTGACGTCGACAACCGCATCGACGGAGCGAATGCCGCAGCGACGCAGCTTCTCTCTCATCCACAGCGGGGTCGGTGCCTTAACATTAATACCTTTCACCACGCGGCCCAGGTAGCGCGGGCAGGCATCCGCCGCCTCTACCTCGATCGGCAGCGTGTCGGTGATGGTTGCCGCCACCGGGGTGATTTCCGGCGCATTGAGCTCAGACTGGTTCAGCACGGCCACGTCACGCGCCACGCCGATGATGCCTAAGCAGTCGGCGCGGTTTGGCGTGACGCTGATTTCGATGGTGTTGTCATTGAGCTTCAGGTATTCGCGGATATCGGTGCCAATGGGCGCATCGGCCGGCAGTTCGATAATGCCGCTATGATCGTCGGAAATACCCAGCTCGGAGAAGGAGCAGAGCATCCCTTCCGACGGCTCGCCGCGCAGCTTCGCCGCTTTGATTTTAAAATCGCCCGGCAGTACAGCGCCGATAATGGCAACGGCCACCTTCAGACCCTGACGGCAGTTTGGCGCGCCGCAGACGATATCCAGCAGGCGCTCGCCGCCCACGTTGATTTTGGTGACGCGCAGTTTATCTGCGTTCGGGTGCTGACCGCACTCCACCACTTCGCCGACAACCACCCCGTGAAAAGCGCCGGCAACCGGCTCAACGCCATCCACTTCCAGGCCTGCCATGGTGATCTGATTTGAGAGCGCTTCGCTGTCGAGCGCGGTATTAACCCATTCGCGTAACCACAGTTCACTGAATTTCATTGTTCTGTCCTGCCCTTATTTAAACTGTTTGAGGAAACGCAGATCGTTTTCGAAGAATGCGCGTAAATCGGTGACGCCATAACGCAGCATGGTCAGACGCTCCATGCCCATACCAAAGGCGAAGCCGGAGTAAACTTCCGGATCGATACCGACGTTACGCAGTACGTTCGGGTGCACCATGCCGCAGCCTAGCACTTCCAGCCATTTGCCGTTTTTACCCATCACGTCAACTTCTGCAGAGGGCTCGGTGAACGGGAAGTAGGACGGGCGGAAACGCACCTGCAGATCTTCCTCAAAGAAGTTGTTCAGGAACTCGTGCAGCGTACCTTTCAGGTTGGTGAAGCTGATGTTGGTATCTACGATCAGCCCTTCCATCTGATGGAACATCGGGGTATGGGTCTGATCGTAATCGTTACGATAAACGCGGCCCGGGGCGATGATGCGGATCGGCGGCTGCTGGTTTTTCATGGTACGGATCTGCACGCCAGAGGTCTGGGTACGCAGCAGGCGGGTGGCATCGAACCAGAAAGTGTCGTGGTCAGCGCGTGCCGGGTGATGGCCCGGAATATTCAGGGCATCGAAGTTATGGTAGTCATCTTCAATTTCCGGCCCGGTCGCCACGGTAAAGCCGAGCTCACCGAAGAAACTTTCAATGCGGTCGATAGTGCGGGTAACCGGATGCAGGCCACCATTTTCAATACGACGGCCCGGCAGGGAGACGTCGATGGTTTCCGCCGCCAGGCGGGCGTTCAGCGCGGCATTTTCTAACTCCGCCTTACGTGCGTTAAGCACCTGCTGAACCTGCTCTTTGGCTTCGTTGATGACCGCGCCTGCTGCCGGACGTTCTTCCGGCGGTAGCTCACGCAGGGTAGTCATCTGCAGGGTCAGATGCCCTTTCTTGCCCAGATATTCGACGCGGACATTGTCTAACGCGGCAACATCAGAGGCCTGATTAATGGCTGCCGTTGCACTGGCAACCAGCTCTGCGAGATGTGACATGGTTTTCCTCGTTATGTGGCGATATTTATGAGCGACAGATACAAAAAAAGCCTCCATCAGGAGGCTTTCTGGCGCTGTTTTCCGTTTCGTCTTTCACGCGCTAGCCTCCTGATATCAGGTGCTAAAGTAAAAGAAGAAGCGGAAAATAGCAGCATTCATGCTTGCGTTACCTTGTGTGGTAAGGGGCGGAAGAGCTTATTGAAAAGCCTTACCGGAAAAATGTCAACGTTCTTATAGCCTTGAAACGAAAAGAGGGAGCAAAGCCCCCTCTTTCAACTGGCTTACGCCAGTGCTGCTTTCGCTTTTTCGACCAGAGCGGTGAACGCTACTTTGTCGAATACGGCGATGTCAGCCAGGATCTTACGGTCGATTTCAACAGAGGCTTTTTTCAGGCCATTGATGAATTTGCTGTAAGAAATACCGTTCTGACGTGCTGCTGCGTTGATACGCGCAATCCACAGTTGACGGAACTGACGCTTACGCTGACGACGGTCACGGTAAGC
>DKMV01000023.1:1910-2547 GCA_002469605.1 Leclercia sp. UBA7405 | reverse complement strand
GCAGAATAATTATAGGAAAAACTGATACCCCCGCACGCCGGTGCGGGGACGTTTTCAGGCTTCGAGCAGAGCCTCTGCAAGGTAATGATTTTTATCTCTTACCCCCGGCAGAGCAAAGAAATAGCCGCCGCCGATAGGCTTGACGTACTCCTCCAGCGCTTCGTCATTCAGGCGCTTTTGCACGGTTAAAAAGCCCTTCTCCAGGTCATGCTGATAGCAGACAAACAGCAGCCCCATATCCAGCTGGCCCGAGTTGGTTACCCCCAGGGAGTAGCTATAGCCCCGGCGCATCATCAGGCTGGCGGCGCTCTCCGGGGTGCGCGGGTTCGCCAGGCGAATGTGGCTATCAAGGGCGATAACCTCCCCGTCGGGATCGCGGGAATAGTCCGGCACGTCGTGCTCGTGCGTCATACCCAGCGGCGCCCCGCTCTGTTTGTCGCGCCCGAAGATAGTCTGCTGCTCTTTCAGCGGCGTGCGGTCCCAGAACTCCACGTGGAACTGAATAATACGTACCGCCTGATAGCTGCCCCCCACCGCCCAGGCCGGTTCGCCCTGATCCGCCGTCACCCACACCACCCTGTTCATCAGCGCACCGTCGCCGCTGTCGGGGTTGGCGGTGCCGTCTTTAAAGCCCAGC
>DKMV01000023.1:0-1713 GCA_002469605.1 Leclercia sp. UBA7405 | reverse complement strand
GTCTTTAAAGCCCAGCAGGTTCACGGGCGTCTCTTTGCCTTTGCTGCGCGCCGCGTGGTCGGAGATAAAGCCCTCCCGCTTCCAGCGCACGCTCAGCAGATCCGGGGTGTGCTTAATCAGGTCGCGCAGGGCGTGGATCACCGTATCCTGGGTATTAGCGCAGATCTGCAACAGCAGATCCCCATGGCACAGGTTTGCATCCAGCGAATCGTTGGGGAAACGCACCATCTTTTGCAACGCTTTCGGCTTTTGCTGCTGTAAACCGAAGCGATCGTCAAACAGCGATGCCCCCAGCGAGACGGTAATGGTCAGGTTATCCGGGGCGATGTACGCCCCCAGAATGCCGGAGTCCATCGGCGGCAGGCGCGCGTTTGGTGTCTCTGGCGCCGGACCACCGGTGGTCAGAAACGCAATACGCGCGGTTAACAGTTTAAACAGCCGCTGCAGGTCCGCCCTGTCGCTGGCCAGCACGTCAAAGGCCACCAGCATCATCGATGCCTGCTGGGGGGTAAGGATCCCGGCCTGATGGACGCCCCAGAACGGCTGCTTCTCCATGCGCGCATCCGGGGAGAGGGTGCCCGGCGCGCTGTTTGGTTTTGCCGCCTGCGCCATCGGGCAGCCGCCCGCCAGCGCCAACGCCCCTACCCCTTTTAACAGCCGACGCCGCGATGGTTGCGCGAGGTCGGCCTCATCAAACTTGTTCATGTTACTTAGTCCAGCCCCAGCACGCCGCGCAGCTGGGCAAGATCTTCCGCCAAGGTGGTGATCGGCCCTTTCAGGGCGTTACGATCCGCCTCCGTCAGCTTATCGTAGGTTTCAAAGCCGTCTTTAGTCCGGTATTTGGCGAGAATGGTGTTCACCTTTTTGAAGTTGGCATCCACCTTCGCCAGCAGCGCGCTGTTATCTTTTTGCAGCTGGGGACGGAGCAGATCGACAATCTTCTGCGCGCCTTCAACGTTTGCCTGGAAGTCCCACAGGTCGGTATGGCTGTAGCGATCCTCTTCACCGCTGATTTTGCTGGCCGCCACCTCTTCAATCAGGCCCGCCGCGCCGCCCACTACTTTTGATGGCGGGAAGGCCAGCTCGCTGATGCGTTTTTGCAGCTCCAGCACGTCGCTGTTGAGCTGGTCCGCATACTGCTCCATGCCTTTAGTGGAGTTATCACCAAACAGCGCTTTTTCGAGGCGGTGGAAACCGGTGAATTTAGGATCCGCCGCTTTCTGCTCAAAATCATCTTCGCGTGCGTCGATACTGCCATCCAGATCGGAGAAGAGTTCAGCAACAGGCTCAATACGCTCATAGTGGGCGCGGGTCGGCGCATAGAGCGCTCTCGCCTTGTCACCGTCGCCTGCATTAATCGCTGCCGTAAACGCTTTGGTGCTGCTTACCAGCGCGTTAACTTCATTCAGGACGTACGCTTTGTAGTCGGCGATAGGCTGAGCCAGCTGCAGCAGCTCTTTCTGCTCTGGCGTTGATGACTGCCCCGATCCGGCCACCGTCAGTTTGCCTTTCGGATTACTCAGCAGGCCGCAGGTCATCTCGTATTCGCCCGGCTGCAGGTTAGCGGTCAGCTTCTGACTAAAGCCTGGCGCGATGTTCTCCCGCTCCTCAACAACCATTACGCCCTTGAGGATCTCCCACTCCAGCGCTTTCTGGCTGTGGTTAAGGATGATGAACTGTGTCTTCCCGGCATTAACCGTGAGGTTCATCGGT
>DKMV01000132.1:7094-25100 GCA_002469605.1 Leclercia sp. UBA7405 | reverse complement strand
ACGGCAAGGCCGACGGTCATCCCGGCGGCGCTTGCTAATGGAAACATTTCGTTCATCAGGGCTTACTTCTGGAACCATTTTTTGTAGATGGTATCGTAGGTACCGTCTTTCTTCACTTTTTCCAGCGCCGCGTTGAATTTCTGCTGCAGCGCGGTATTACCCTGACGCACCGCGATACCCAGGCCGGTACCGAAGTAGGCTTTATCGGTCACGTTCTCACCCACGGCTGCCAGCTTATCGTTGGATTTCAGCCACTCGGTGACTACCGCGTTATCGCCAAATACCGCATCGATACGGCCATTCTGCAGGTCCAGCTTCGCATTCTGATAGCTGTCGTACGCCACGGTAGTGATTTCCGGGTGCTTGTCAGTAATGTATTTCTGATGGGTGGTACCGTTCTGTACGCCCACTTTCTTGCCCTTCAGCTGATCGACAGAGGTGTATTTGCCTTTCTGGCCGATAAAGAGCGCGGCGTTGTCATAGTACGGCGTGGTAAACAGCACCTGTTTTTCACGCTCCGGAGTGATATCCATCCCGGCCATTACCGCGTCGATACGGCGGAACTTCAGGCTCGGGATCAGGCTATCGAACGCCTGGTTGGAGAAGGTGCAGGTGGCATCGATCTCTTTACACAGCGCGTTCGCCAGGTCCACGTCAAAACCGACGATCTTGTTATTGGCATCTACCGACTCAAACGGAGGGTAAGAGGCTTCGGTAGCGAAACGAATGGTTTCGGCGGCGGCAGCGGAAAGGCTTACGCTGGCAAGCAGGGCGGCAATCACTAGTTTTTTCATTGTCGTTCTCTCGATGTTTAGTGAGACAAGTAATTTCTGAACGCGTCGGTCCGCGGCTGGGCAAAGCAGCCCGCATCCCCTTGCTCGACAATATGACCGTTTTCCATATAGACCACGCGGCTGGCGGTTTTACGCGCCACTTCCACTTCGTGCGTCACGATCACCTGGGTAATGTTGGTCTCGGCCAGTTCGCGGATGATGCTGACGATCTGGGCGGTGATTTCCGGGTCCAGCGCGGCGGTCGGCTCATCAAACAGCAGCACCTGCGGTTCCATCATCAGGGCGCGGGCGATAGCCACACGCTGCTGCTGACCACCGGAAAGGTGCAGCGGATAGCGATCGCTGTAAGGCTTAAGGCGCAGGCGCTCGAGTAATTTTTCCGCACGGGCCAGCGCCTGCTCTTTCGACAGGCCCAGCACGCGGCAGGGGGCTTCAATCAGGTTTTGCTGCACGGTGAGGTGCGGCCAGAGATTATATTGCTGGAAGACCATGCCGACGTTCTGGCGCAGCTCGCGGATAGCTTTATCCGCAGGCGCTTTGGCGAAGTCGAAGTGATTCCCGGCGATATCCAGCGTGCCGGAGCGCGGCATTTCAAGCAGATTCAGCACGCGCAGCAGGGAGCTTTTACCCGCGCCGCTGGGGCCGAGCAGGACCAGCGTTTCGCCCTGGGGGCAAGTCAGCGTGATGTCGAACAGCGCCTGGTGTGCGCCGTAAAAGCAGTTAATGCCGTTTAGTTGAATACTCATCGGGGCAGTCTTTACTCATCCAGGCAATCTATAGCAATTGAGGCCGCAGATAGTACCGTTGACAGAATAGTTATGCAATATTTATGCGTTAAAAGTTAAATATAAACCGTATTCAGCAGTAAACATAGCACAATATAGGGAGCGGCGAAGGGCATGAGAATAAATGTCGGCATTCCTGCAAGAATGCCGCACATTTTACGGGGGTTACCGGCATTAACGGTTCTCGATGGACTGACGGAGCGTACCTGCCGGGGCATGCACGTTGCCGCCCATATAGCGCACGTCATCAACCGCCCAGCACTGACCTTCGCGGATCATCAGTACCTCATCCTGCCAGGTCTGGCTGCCCTGGGTCAGCTTCACCCGCAGGGGGATGTTGCGGGCGTCGGTATTAGGAATAGTAGAGGCGCTGGAGACCTCTGCGCTGTCCGGCAGGGTGGTGCGGCTGGAGAAGGGATCGGACTTCAGCAGCGCGCTGTGCTGAGGATCGCGGCTGGCCTCGGTCAGCTGCTGCGCCAGCCTGTCGCTCAGGTAAGGGCGCAGGGCGGTGATGTCGTTGCTGCGGTTGTTGATGCGGGCGTTATAAAACTGCTGGGCTACCGCATCCGGGCCGCCTTCGATGCAGGGACCGCTGCGGGAACCAATATCCTTAAATGCCGGCGTCACCGGCGTGGTGCAGGCGCTGAGCAGCAGCGCGCACGGCACTAAAAGCGTCAAAGCAGAGTAGCGCATGGTCATTTCCTTTATGGCTGCAATAATTAACTCACCTTTCAATGATAGCGTAACGATCCGATAATGGTTTTGATCTTATACGCTTAGGCACAGAACGCGAACAGGAGAGCAAGATGCAATATTCAACCACTCCCACCCTCGAAGGGCAGCCGATCGTCGAGTACTGCGGCGTCGTCACCGGCGAAGCCATTCTTGGCGCCAACGTCTTCCGCGACTTTTTTGCCGGGATCCGCGACATCGTGGGCGGCCGCTCCGGCGCCTATGAAAAAGAGCTGCGCAAAGCCCGGGAAATAGCCTTTAAAGAGCTGGGCGAGCAGGCGCAGGCGCTGGGGGCCGATGCGGTAGTTGGTATTGATATCGATTATGAAACTGTAGGTAAAGACAGCAGCATGCTGATGGTCAGCGTCAGCGGCACGGCGGTGAAAACCCGCCGATGAAACGTGCGATATCTTCTGCTGTACTGGCGCTGCTGCTGGCGGGTTGCGGCAGCAGCAGCGAAAGTAAAAAAGAGACGGTGGTGGTAGATAAGGGCGGCTATGAGCTGGACGTCAGCCGCCGGGCCCAGGCGGCTTACCCACGTATCAAGGTGCTGGTTATCCACTACACCGCCGACGACTTTGACCGCTCGCTGACAACGCTCACCGATAAGGACGTGAGTTCCCACTACCTTATTCCCGCCATTCCGCCGCTGCACAAGGGCAAACCGCGCATCTGGCAGCTGGTGCCGGAGAAGGATCTGGCGTGGCATGCGGGGGCCAGCTTCTGGCGCGGCGCCACGCGCATTAACGACACCTCTATTGGCATCGAGCTGGAAAACCGCGGCTGGCAAACCATCGACGGGGAAAAGCAGTTTTCGCCTTTCGAGCCGGCGCAAATTGCCGCGCTTATTCCGCTGGCAAAAGGGATCATCGCCCGGTACGACATCAAGCCGGAAAACGTGGTGGCCCATTCGGACGTCGCCCCCCAGCGCAAAGTCGATCCGGGGCCGCTGTTCCCATGGCAGGAGCTTGCCCGGCAGGGGATTGGCGCCTGGCCAGACGCGCACCGGGTGGCGTTTTACCTCAACGGCCGTCCTCCCTATGAGCCGGTGGATAAATGGGTGTTGCTCGATCAGCTCTCACGCTATGGCTATGAGGATGCCCGCAACGGCAGCGCAGCCCAGCAAAAGCGGGTAATTATGGCGTTTCAGATGCACTTCCGCCCCCAGCGCTGGAACGGCGTAGCCGACCGGGAGACGCTGGCCATCGCGCAAGCGCTGCTGGAGAAATACGGACAGGGGTAAGCCTTCGGGCTACCCCGAAATGACAATCATTCATCTGATCAATATAAGATTAATCTTAAGTTCATTGATGATTAACTTTTAGTTAATTGACTTAAAATTACCCAGGATTAATATAGACACGTAGCTTGCTAATTATTTGAATTGAATTCTTATTCCTCTTATTTTTTTGTCGCTAAGACATTTTACTTTGGACCAGGAACGTTAATAAATTTTTCGCAGTGGCCTACTGCGTATCGATTTATTGCATTGATACCTTAACGAGAAATTAAAAATGTTAAATACTTATATTGAAAAACTTCGACCAAATGCTGAAGTTGACGCAATTATTGCCGCTACAGCTTGTTTCCCCGAACGCACATTAAAGAAATGGTAAAAAATAACTTTCGCCGACAGTGAATATGTTCACGTTATTGTCAGTGGCGAGCTGGAGTTGCGACGGAACTCGGATGAACTCTGTATTCTTAATATTCATCGCCCGTGTATTCTTGGCATTTCAACACTTTATTATGACGCTGAACTTTTTTCCATGATGGCGCGTTCCAATGTCGTAGTGCGTTCAATTAAAAAAGATGAGTTTCACCGCATGATTGGCGAAAAGGATTTATGGCCCGCCCTCAGCAATGTTTTATCCTGGTATATTTGCGTTATGGTCAAGCGCGACAATGTATTAGTCGCCCGCAACGCCTATTCTGTCGTACGCGAATTCTTACTCGAAATTCATGAGTTAATTACCGTACATAAACGCGATATTAATATTTACGATTATATTCAGGAATACACCAACCTGGCACGCAGTACCATTATCAAAATTCTCTCTGACCTGAAAAAAGGCCAATATATTGTGGTCGAAAAAGGCAAACTGGTGTCACTCAATACGTTACCGGAACGCTATTGAGTTGCATTTTGCCCCTCATCACCGGTGGTATCAGGTGGTGAGGGCACCTTCCCCTGCGAATAATCCCGTTCCTGCTCTTTTAATGCCTGCATAAACCGCGCTTTTAGCGAGGTATCGCCGCTATCCTCATCTGCCTGTACATCTCCCTGTGCAGCCGGCAACGGCTGTGTCGAGAGTCCGTCATCCGGAGCTTGCTGCCAGTCGGCCTCGCTGTCGATAACGGGCGATGCCTGCTGCTGCACCGGCGATGGTGGCAGGGCCACGGGTTTGGGTGCCGGGAACGGCTTAGAGACATAAACATAATGCATCTCCGACGGCCGGGCTTCCGGCTGGGCGACCTTCGCCGGTTTCGGCGCCGGGGCCGGGTGGCGCGCCTGCCAGCACAGATGGGCAAAAAGCCCGACCAGGATCAGGGCACAGATCGTTATCGCCCCTGCGAGCATTCCCCCCAGCACCTTGCCGGGAGAGGGAAGCCGCCAGGAGAAGTAGACCGGCTCCTGGGTGTAATAGCTGCGCTGGGCAGCCAGACAAATTGTCGACATCTTACTGTTCTCCTTGTACAGGCGCGGTGCTCGCCGGGGTAATAATCGCCGGGGTGCTGTTATTCACGCGCATTAACGTCATCAGCGTCTCTTCGCCTGCCAGGCCATCCACATGCAGGGCGGTTTTCGTCTGGAATTCACGGGTGCGGGCCGCCAGCTGGGCGGTCCAGCTTTTAGCATGGGTTTCAGGTTCATGCAGCGCCTGGCTAAGCTGGGTATCCAGCCACTCCATCTCCCGGGCATCGCTGGTCACGCCAATGTTATCTTTGCCCTCGGGCGTGAGGCGGTGCAGCAGGGTGTAGTTACCGGTGGCGTGTTGATCAAACCAGTTGCGGCTTACCTGCCAGGTGCGGTTATTCAGCAGCAGGTCGAGAGAATCTTTGCCTGCTCTCACCACCACCGCGTAATTCATATGGTTGCCGCTGTTGAGCTCGCTTATCCAGGGATACCCCTCTTTTTCCAGCTCCGCGAGCGTGGCATGTCCTTGCTTACAGGCCAGATTCACCCGTTCGGCGCTCTGGCACTGGGCCTCATCTGCCGTGGCATCATAGCCCCATACGGTATAGAGCTGATGCATGGCATCCGGCTGATTCACCACCTCTTTGGTGATGTCCGGCAGTGCCGGAACGGCCGGGGCGGGGGTATGGCGCACAAAGCGGGCCGGCACCGACAGCTGATGCGGTAGTCGGGCGTTGATAAGCGCCGAGAAATGCCAGCCGCAGGCGGCGAACAGCACGGAGGCAAAAAGGCCCACCGTCGCCAGCCGGCGGGTGTTGCGCTGGCGCGGCAGCACTTCGCCCGCCGCCAGGCGCAGATGGCGCGCCCCGACCTGCGGCGCGCGTTCCGTCCAGCTGGCCAGCAGCGCCAGATGCGCCAGGGCGTTCACTTTGCCGATCGACCCCTTCGTCAGGCTGTGCATGCGTCGAATGCGCGCCGCTGTGAAAGGTGATTTTTCCGCCCCGTTGCTCTCAACCTGTGCGCGGATATAGCCGCCAAGCTCACGACAGGTGAGGGCACGAAGCCGGTGACGGGTATGCAGGCGTGACGCCAGCCCCCCATTTTTTAACAGGCGCGCTTCCTGATCGGGCGTGCCGGTAAGCACGATGCCGAGCGGGATCGCCCGCTCTTCGGCGCGGGTCTGCAACATTCCCAGCGCATCCCAGCCGCTATCACGCATGGCCTGAATGGCGCTAATCGCCAGCACCATGCCCGCGCTCCGGCATTTCGGCCAGAGTGCGAGCCAGTGGTCCAGTACCGCATCGATGGCCTGCTGACGGTTGTTCGTCTCTTTTGCCTGCGGATTAAGTTTGTAGAGCAGCGAATTAGCATTCAGTTTCGGAAAGGCATTAATTGTCACCATCGCCGCGCTCTGCGTCTGCAGCTCGCTGGTGAAGGCGGTTAACAGCCCGTCGTCGTCAGAAAAAAGCGCCACCATTCCCGGCAGGCGGGATTTTTCCCGCAGCAGCCCATAGACATCCTGATGATAAGGCACCAGAAATTCGCCTGGTGCGCGGGTTACCTTCCGGAATGGCTGGCCCGTGAATGTGAAATGACTCAGATACATGAAGACTCACCGAATAAATGCGTTTACCAATATTGGCGTCGAAAGTACGGCAAGCAAGGAATTGGGTCAAAGCGTGTACAGGAGAAAAATAACCTGAATGAGCGCCTAACATCTGTATTTTTACTGGTCAACTAATTTCTGCATGAAAGTTAACGGTAAACAGGGTGGAGACGGCGCCCGGCGATAATTACTATGGGCACCACTGGAACAGCATCTGGCTGTTATTTCTGCGTTATATAAGGCCC
The DNA here is from genome assembly GCA_002469605.1 of Leclercia sp. UBA7405. Lineage (GTDB taxonomy): Bacteria > Pseudomonadota > Gammaproteobacteria > Enterobacterales > Enterobacteriaceae > Enterobacter. Next base: position 18,300 of record DKMV01000132.1, on the reverse strand, counting down.
GTAAAAAATGAGTATGTCGCGTTTTTCCGGACTATTTACTCCTGTCATGATGTTTATTCTGCTGTTATTTAGCGGGCATCAGGGATATGTCGTTCTTAAAAATTATAAGAAGGTCAGCGATAAGCTGGCCGGTGCGCCAGCATCGCTCCCCACGCCGCAGGCGCAGCGTAACGCATTCACCCTTTTTCAACCGGCGGTGCAGCAGCAAGTGAGCAGCCAGCCGGTGTTAAAAACGCCGCTGAATGCCGACGTCGAGGGGATTATTAATAGCGACGAATCCTGGCTCTCCTTTGCCATGATTAAAACTGCCTCCGGCGTGCAGAGTTATCGGGAAGGCGAGCCTCTGGCGGGGGTTAATGATGCCTGGGTTGAGTCCATCGACCGTGACAGCGTGGTGGTCAACTACCAGGGAGCAGAGCAGGTTCTGGCGCTAAAACGCCCCGACTATTTTAAGGGAGACGTGAATAACGCCCCCGCTCCCCGACCCGCCGCAGATGCCGGGCTGGATAACGTACACCTGAACGACTTTCTGGTGCTGAAACCTTATATCGATAACGGCCAACTCGACGGTTATCAAATAACGCCACGCAATGCGTCACCTTTTTTCCGCGAAAGCGGGCTGCAAAAAGGGGACGTGGTCGTAAAAGTCAATTCGGTTGATATGACGAAGGAAGAACAGGCGAAAAATATTCTCGCCAGCTGGTCGAAATTAAGAGAGGCAGAGGTGGTCGTTAAACGCCATGCTCACCTTGAAAATATTCGGGTTAATGTTTTAAACAATTAACAAGTGTAAAAAATGAAGAAATTTCCCTGGGCGTGTATGGCATTGACCGTCGCTTCGCTCTATTCCGGTTCTCTGCTGGCCGCTAATTTTAGCGCCAGCTTTAAAAATACCGATATTCGCGAATTTATCGATACGGTCAGCCGCAATCTGAATAAAACGATTCTGGTCGATCCTTCCGTACAGGGCACGGTTTCTGTTCGGACTTACAACGTGCTGACGGAAGATGAGTATTACCAATTCTTCCTGAGCGTGCTGGATCTCTATGGTCTGTCGGTGATCCCGATGGACAACGGCATGGTCAAGGTGGTGCGTTCCGCCGTGGCCCGTACGGCGGGTGCGCCGCTGGCCGACAGCAAAAACCCCGGTAAGGGCGATGAAATAATCACCCGCATCGTGCGCATGGAGAACGTGCCGGTGCGCGAGCTGGCGCCCCTGCTGCGCCAGCTTAACGACGCCACCGGGATTGGTAACGTGGTCCATTTCGAGCCTTCTAACGTGTTGCTGCTGACCGGTAAAGCCTCGGTAGTTAACCGTCTGGTGGATCTGGTGCAGCGCGTGGATAAAGACGGCATGCAGCGCCGGGAGATCGTCCCGCTGCGCTATGCCTCGGCCAAATCGCTGTCGGATATGTTGAACAACCTCAACAACGAAGAGCAAAAAGGGCAGAACGCGCCGCAGCTGGCAACCAAAGTGGTGGCCGATGATGAAACCAACAGCCTTGTGATCAGCGGCTCGCAGGATGCCCGGGCCCGCACCCGCACGCTGATAGCGCAGCTGGATCGCGAGCAGAACAACGAAGGCAATACTCGCGTCTTTTACCTCAAGTATGCCAACGCCAGCAAAGTGGTGCCGGTTCTCACCGGGATTGGCGAGCAGCTGAAAGACAAGGCCGGGACGGCAAAAAGCAAAACCGCCTCTGCCACGAGCGATCTGAATATTACCGCCGACGAAGCGACCAACTCGCTGGTGATTACCGCCCAGCCTAACGTCATGAACTCGCTGGAAAAGGTGATCGACAAGCTCGACATCCGCCGTCCGCAAGTGCTGGTGGAGGCCGTTATTGCTGAAGTGCAGGACGGCAACGGCCTTGACCTCGGCGTGCAGTGGACCAGCAAGCACGGCGGCGTGCAGTTTGGTTCTACCGGTCTGCCTATCAGCCAGATTAAGAGCGGCGCGATTAAAGGGGCCAGCTTCACCGGCCTTGCGACCGGCTTCTTTAACGGCGATTTTGGCGCGCTGGTTACCGCGCTCTCTACCGACGGCAAAAACGACATTCTCTCCACCCCGAGCGTGGTCACTCTGGATAACAAAGAGGCCTCGTTTAACGTCGGTCAGGATGTGCCGGTACTGGCCGGGTCGCAGACCACCAGCGGCGATAACGTCTTTAACTCCGTTGAGCGCAAAACCGTGGGTACCAAGCTGAAGATCGTGCCGCAAATTAACGATGGCGACATGATCCACCTGAAGATTGAGCAGGAAGTCTCAAGCGTCGATGCCAGCTCCACCGAAGACGCCAGCCTTGGCCCCACCTTTAACACCCGCACTATCAATAACGAAGTGATGGTCCACAGCGGCCAGACGGTGGTGCTGGGCGGGTTGATGGAGAACGTGACCAAGCAGAACGTCTCGAAAGTGCCGCTGCTGGGCGATATCCCGCTGGTCGGGCAGCTCTTCCGCTACACCTCGCAGGATACCTCGAAGCGCAACCTGATGGTCTTTATCCATACCACCGTGTTGCGCGACGACGAAACCTTCAGCGCCGCCTCCAAGGAGCGTTACGACCAGATCCGCGCGCGCCAGCAGCAGCGTCTCGAAGAGAAGAAAATCGGCATTGTTGCGCCTGAGGATAACGCGGTGTTGCCTGCTTTCCCTGAAACCGGCGGTACAACGTCGAAGAATCCGTTTAAAAAGTAAGCACAGGTGCATGATGGACGAGCTGAGCAAAATGCTGTGCAGCAGTAACTACGCAAAAGATCACGGCGTGCTGTTTTACGACAATCAGGTTTACCTGCGTAATGACGCGCCCATCTTTGCGCTGCTGGAGATGCGCCGGGTACTGGGGCGCTCCTTTGTCCCGGTTACCCTGACGCCGGAGGCCTTTGACGAGCTGCTGGCAAAAATCTGGCAGCAGAACAGCGGCGTCTCCCAGCAGCTGGTGGACGACATGGACGCGGATATCGATCTGATGGCCTTAACCGAGGAGATCCCGGACAACGAAGATCTGCTGGATAACGACGAAAACTCGCCGGTGATCCGCCTGATCAACGCCATTCTCGGCGAGGCGGTAAAAGAGGGTGCCTCGGATATTCATATCGAAACCTTTGAGCGCACCCTGAGTATCCGTTTTCGCGTTGACGGCGTGCTGCGCCCGGTGCTGCAGCCGGCGCGCAAGCTGGCACCGCTGCTGGTGTCGCGTATTAAGGTCATGTCTAAACTCGATATCGCCGAAAAGCGCCTGCCGCAGGATGGCCGTATCTCGCTGCGCATCGGCCGTAAGGCCATCGACGTGCGCGTTTCCACCATTCCCTCCCAGTACGGCGAGCGGGTGGTCATGCGTCTGCTGGATAAAAGCAATCTGAAGCCGGATATCAATAAGCTCGGCCTGATTGACGAAGAGCTTGAGAAATTAAAAGGGCTGATTGACCGTCCCCACGGCATCATCCTGGTGACCGGGCCGACCGGCTCCGGCAAAAGTACCACCCTGTACGCCATTCTGTCGGCGCTGAACGGCCATGAGCGCAATATCCTGACCGTTGAAGATCCGATCGAATACGAGCTGGAAGGGGTAGGGCAGACCCAGGTTAACCCGCGCGTGGACATGACCTTTGCCCGCGGGCTGCGCGCTATCCTGCGCCAGGATCCAGACGTGGTGATGATCGGCGAGATCCGCGACGGCGAAACGGCGCAAATTGCGGTGCAGGCTTCGCTCACCGGTCACCTGGTGATGTCGACCCTGCACACCAACAGCGCCGCCGGGGCCATTACCCGCCTGCGGGATATGGGGCTGGAATCATTTTTAATCGGATCATCGTTACTCGGTGTTATTGCCCAGCGTCTGGTGCGTCGGCTTTGTACCCACTGCCGTACCACCAGTCCGCTGGATGACAATGAAAAGACCCTGTTCAGCTTTATGGCAACGCCGCCGAAAGCAATTTACCGCGCGGTGGGCTGTGAGCACTGCCGCCAGAGCGGCTATCAGGGACGTGCGGGCATTCATGAGTTTCTGGTGGTGGATACCGCCATGCGCCGCGCCATCCACGAAGATAAGGACGAAATGTCCATCGAAACCCAGCTCTTTAAGCAGGCCTACAGCCTGCGCGAGAACGGCCTGCTGAAAGTGATAAGCGGCATCACCTCTCTGGAAGAGGTGATGCGCGTGACCGCCGAGCGCGGAGGAGAAGCCTGATGGCCTTCTACGCATGGACCGCGACCAACGCGGCGGGCAAAACCCAGCGCGGCACGCTGCAGGCCGAAGGGCAAAAACAGGTGCGGCAGTGGCTGCGCGAGCAGAAGCTGATGCCGTTAAGCATTACCGAAACCCGCGAGCCCGCGGGCGGCGGCAAAGCGAAAACCGGGGCGAAGCTCTCCACGCCGGTGCTGTCGATGTTTACCCGCCAGCTCTCGACGCTGGTTAACGCCGCGCTGCCGCTGGAGAGCGCCCTGAAGGCCATCTCAAAACAGACCGAAGATAAAAAGCTGGCGGCAATGGTGGTGGAGATCCGCGAAAAAGTGGTGGAAGGGCACACCCTGTTCGACGCCTTCAGCCAGTTTCCGCGCACCTTCGATAAGCTGTACTGCACCCTGGTGATGGCCGGGGAAAAAACCGGCCACCTGGGCGACGTGCTGGAAAAACTGGCCGAGTACAACGAACAGCGCCAGAAGATGAAAAGCAAGCTGACGCAGGCGATGGTTTACCCCATCACCCTGACCGTGGTGGCCGTTGCGGTTATCAGCATTCTGCTGGTGGCGGTGGTGCCGCAGGTCATTGAGCAGTTTACCCACATGAAGCAGCAACTGCCCATCACCACCCGCACGCTGATTGCGGTGAGCGACTTTTTGCAGGCCTGGGGCATTTACATTGTGGGCGGTATTGTCGGGGGCACTGTGGCTTTTAAAGCCTGGCTGCGCAACGCCAAAAACCGTTTTCGCTGGCACAGCTGGCAGGTGCTCGGCTCGCCGGTCAAAAAACTGGTGTGCGCCATTAACAGCGCCCGCTATATCCGTACCCTGAGCATCCTGCAGGCCAGCAGCGTGCCGCTGCTCGAAGGGATGTATATCGCCATGGACGGTATCGAAAACCTCTATGCCCGGCAGGTGCTGGAGCAGGCGGCAGATACCGTACGCCAGGGGGCGACGTTATACGCGGCGCTGGAGCAGGCGAAATTATTCCCGCCCACCATGCTCTATATGATCGCCTCCGGTGAGGAGAGCGGTGAATTAGGTAATTTAATGGATCGCGCGGCGGAAAATCAGGAATCGGCACTGCAGCATCGAATTACCTTAACGCTGTCGGTATTTGAACCGGCGCTGGTGGTATCAATGGCGACGATTGTTTTATTCATCGTCCTGTCAATATTACAGCCGCTTCTGCAACTTAATAATATGGTAGGTTAAATAATGGCTATGAAAAGAAAACACCTGGCTTCCCAGGCGGGCTTCACTTTGCTCGAATTAATGGTGGTAATTGTTATTCTCGGCGTTCTGGCGAGTATGGTAGTGCCAAACTTAATGGGCAATAAAGAGAAAGCGGACACCCAAAAAGCGACCAGCGATATAGTGGCGCTCGAAGGTTCGCTGGATATGTATAAGCTGGATAACCACCGTTATCCGACCACCGAACAGGGGCTGCAGGCGCTGGTAAACAAACCAGAAATCGCGCCGATCCCCAACGGCTACCGCGCCGGGGGTTATATTCGCCGCCTGCCGCAGGATCCCTGGGGCAACGATTATCTGCTGGTAAGCCCGGGCGAACACAGCGCTATCGATATTTTCTCTGCTGGTCCGGACGGTGAAGCCAATACCGCCGATGACATTACCAACTGGTCTCTCGATAAAAACGCGAAATAATGAAAAACCAACGCGGCTTTACGTTGCTGGAAATTATTCTGGCGCTGGTGATATTTGCCAGCTGCGCCATGATGGTGGTGTCAACCATACCGTCACGCAGCGGCGCGGATATATTTGGCCAGCAGCTTAAAGCCGTTATTGAATATGGTTCCGATCGCGCGGTGATGGACGGAAATATTGTTGGGATGACCCTCACTACCGAAAAATATCAGCTGGTAACGCTGGAAGATAATAAGGGCGAGCGCCGCTGGGTTCCCTTAACGGCCGGGCGTATTACCACCGCAGGGGCGTTCCCGGAAGAGATGCACGTTTCGCTCTCACCCCAGCGCCTGGCCGCCACCACGGACGCCGAGCCGCAGATCCTGTTTCTGCCGGACGGTGAGATTGGCCGCTTTACGCTGACCCTGCAAAGTTTTGATAAAGAACACCATTTCCGCGTCATATCCCAGGGCGCGGCACCGGTACTGGTAGAGAACAATGACTAACCGCACGGCAAAACAGCAGGGGATGACCCTGCTGGAAGTAATGGTGGCGCTGGTCATTTTCTCCACCGCCGCGCTGGCGCTGATGAACTCGGTGTCGCTCAACGTCCGCTTCACCCACGGTCTTGCCGAGACGCTGCAGGCGAGCTGGGTGGCAGAAAACCTGCTCGCCGAGGCGCAGCTGGTGAAAAGCGACTTTCCGGATGCCGAAGAGCAGGGCACGGAGCTGATGGGCGGGCGCAGCTGGGAGTGGCGTAAACAGCGGGTGAAAACGGCGAATAAAGGGTGGGCTAACGAGGTTCGGGTCTATGGCGAGGGCGATGAAAGCCAGCCGGTGATCACCCTGCATATTATTGCTCCGGGGGAGGTTAAGTGAAACGGACGCAGCGCCAGCGCGGCTTTACCCTGCTGGAGGTAATGATTGCGCTGACTATCTTTGCGGTCATCAGCACCCTTGCCTGGCAGATCCTGGACGGCGCCATGCGCACCAGCTCCGCCACCGACGCCAGCGCGGGCAGGCTGAACCAGCTCCAGCGCGCCTGGAGCCTGCTGGAGCGCGACTTTTTCCAGCTGCAGGCGCGCGCGCCGCGCAACGAGGATGAACGCTTCCTGGCAAAAGACGACACCGTTGAGCTGACCACCTTAAACGGCGTCAGCGGCACGCTGCAGCTTGAGCGCGTGCGCTGGCGCCTGGAAGAGGGGCGGCTGTGGCGCGACGTCTGGCCCGCTATTGACAGCCCCGCCGACGTGAAGCCGGAGGCGGTGCCCATCGTCAGCGACGTGAAGTCCCTGCGCTGGCGCTTCTGGCGCGACGGGTGGCAGAAAAGCTGGAACGAACCCGACCAGCAGCCGGAGGGGGTGGAGCTCACCCTGACGATGCAGAACGGCGAGACCTGGCGCTGGGTATTTACCACCCCGGGCGCCAGGCCAGACGTCACGGTCGCCGCGGAAACGGAACATGCCGCCGAACCGGAAAAGGCCCCGGCGCCAGGAGAGCAGCAATGAACCAGCCTGCAAAGCAGCGGGGCGTTGCCCTGCTGGTGGTGTTGATCCTGCTGGTGATGATGTCGGCGCTGGCCGCCAAAATCAGCCAGCAGTTCTGCCGCAATCTGCAAAAAACGCATTATCAGGTGAGCCAGCAGCAGCTGCGCTGGGCCATGCAGGCGCAGGAGGCGGAGATTAAAGCGCGGCTGCAGGCCAGCCTCAGCGGTGAAAATAAAACCCTCACCCCGGAGGGCGACTGGCACCAGCCGGTGGAAACCCAGGGGGAAGACTACACGGTAACGGCCCGGGTCGAAGACGCTCAGGACTGCTTTAACGTCAATAACCTGCTGGCGGCCCAGCCGGCGGCCGAGGGCGAAAACGCCCCGGTCACCACGGAAAAACCGGCTAAACAGCAAACGGTGGAACAGCTTCTTACCGAAAGCGGGCTCAGCCAGAGCGCGGCGGAGGAGGTCTATGCCCAGCTGCTGGACTACCTCGACGGCGATAGCCTGACGGCAAAAGGGGCGGCGGAGCGCGATGCCTGGGTGGGCCTGCAGCCCGCCCGGCAGCCCGCGAACCAGATGATGAGCACCATCGCGGAGTTAAGGCTGCTGCCCGCGTTCCCTGCCGCCGCCTGGGCAAAGGTCAGCAAGCTGCTGTGCGCGCTGCCGGATACCGCCAGCAAGGTGAATGTGAATACCCTGACACCCGCTCAGGCGCCCGTGCTGGCCGCGCTGTTTCCCGGCAAGCTCACCACGGATGATGCCCTGCGGGTGCTGGATCAGCGCCCGGAAAGCGGCTGGGAAAACACCGAGGCCTTCAGCAAGGTGCTGGAGCAGAACTTCCCGCAGCTCAAAGAGGATTTACCTAAGGTGGCGGATCGGATTGCCACGACAAGCCGCCATTTCCGGGTGAACTATACCGGCAATACCGACGATCTCACGCTGCGCGTGGTCAGCCAGCTTCAGGTGAATAGCGAAGCGGGCGAGATTGTGACCTGGCAGCGTCGATACCGAATGATGGAATAACAAAAGTAGAGCGTGATGAAACAGGTACTTTTTATTCGTCCCGAGTCCCTTGCGGGCGGGAAAATTAGCTGGTGCGACTCCAGCAGCCAGCAGCCGGAGATTCTGGAGGACCTTGAAGGGCTCGCCGCTCTGGCTGACCATCCGCTGGCGGCACGCGTCTGTCTGCTGCTGCCCGCAAGCGAAATGGTCTTCCGCCACTTTTCGCTGCCAAAAAAAGGGCCCGCCCGGTCTGCCCCCTTCTCCTGGATGGCAGAGGATACGCTGCTGGGTGACGTGGACAACCTTCACTGGACGGTGCTGAACAAAAAAGGGCGCGAGGTAGACGCGGTGGCTATCGATGCCGTGCGTCTGCGCCTGTGGCTTAACACTCTGCAGGAGGCGGGGCTGAATGCCGTTCAGGTGCTGCCGGATGCCTGGCTGCTGCCCGTCATCGAAGGGGGCTGCACCCTGGCGCAGTGGGAAGAGGAGTACTGGCTGCGCTTTGACACCGGCGAAGCCTGCGCCGTTGACGCCACGCTGCTGCCGGTCATGCTGCAAAAAGCGGGCGAGGGGCCGGTGCGCTGCTACGGCGCTGCCCCGGCAGAGCTGCAGGTGGACGACCTTCAGCCCCAGACGCACCCGCTGATGCTGATCCAGGCGCAATGGCAACGCTGCCGCGCAAACCTTTTGCACGGGGCGTTCAGCGAACGCGTGGCCAAAGGGAGCGGTAAAAGCTTCAAAATGGCGATGGTCGCGGTCGGGGTGCTGTCGCTGGGCCTGCTGCTCGGACCGCGCATCGCCATGGCGTGGATGCTGGTACAGCAGGAGAACCAGACCCAGCAGGAGATCGTGCAGCTCTACCAGCACCATTTCCCCAGCCTGCGCCAGCAAACCAATATCAAATACCATTTTGGACAGAACCTCAAAAAGCAGACCAGGGGCGTCTTTTTGCAGCTGGAGGAGCTGGAGAAGGCGAAACAGGCGGTGCCGGCTCTCGGCATCGATCTGCTGGAATACGACGCCGCCCAGGGCACCCTCACCTTAAATGGCAGTGCGCAAAACCCGCAGGCATTTCAGGATTTTGTTAACCAGGCTAGCGCGCATTTTGATTTTAAGGTGATGCCCGTTTCAAAAGAGGCTCCCTGGACCGCCATGATCGTTGGGAAATATAAATGAAAGAACGAATAGCCTTATTAAAATCACGCTACCAGAATTACAGCACCAGGGAAAAAACAATCTTAAAACTGTGCGCGGCCACCCTTTGCTGTGCCGCCGTTTATTACATGGGAGTCATTCCGTTGGATAATATTATTCAAAATAATAAGTCGATGTTGTCCCGGCAAAAAGAGACATTAAGCTGGATGCGCAGCGAAATCGATAAAAACCATCTGCAGGTTATGCAGGTGAAAACCGATAATCCCCGCAGCCTGATTGAAAATAGTGCTCATGAGGTGCAGTTATCCTTAACGGACGTGCGTCAGGAAGGGCAAACTTTATCCTTTGGCATTCGTCGGGTGAATGTTTATATCCTGAAGAACTGGCTGCGCGAGATTAATATGACCTCCGGCGTCAGGCTGGAGAAGATGAGCCTGAGGCCGGTCGATCATCTTAGCGACGTGCAGGCCGAAATCCAGCTCACCTGGAAAAAAACGGCATGAATACGCTGTTGACGATCCGCGAGGGCGCGCCGCTGGCCTTCGCCATGATGAGCGGCGTGCTGGGGGCGATCGTCGGCAGTTTTCTCGGGGTGGTGACGGAGCGCGTGCCGCCGATGCTCTTCGCCGAAGAACCCTGCGGCAATCTGCTCTGGCCGCCGTCGCACTGCCCGGTGTGCCAGCACCGGCTTAGCGCCCTGGAAAATATTCCGCTTGTGAGCTGGCTGATGCTGCGCGGGCGCTGCAAAGCGTGCCAAACGCCAATTCCCCGCCGGCTCTTCTTTATCGAACTCTTTACCGCACTCTTTTTCGCCGCCAGCGCCTGCTGCTTTTCTGACCTCCTGTCACTGCTGTCGCTCTGGCTGTTGCTGGCCTTATTACTGCCGCTGGCGCTAATCGATCTGCAGCACCAGCTGCTGCCCGACTGTCTTACCCAGCCCCTGTTGTGGGCCGGGCTGCTGCTGCATACGCTGGGCCATACTTTACCCCTGCGCGATGCCCTGTACGGCGCTGCGGCCGGCTATCTCTCGCTCTGGCTGGTCTACTGGATATTTCGCCTGGCGACCGGGCGCGAAGGGCTGGGGTATGGCGATTTCAAACTGTTGGCGGCGCTCGGTGCCTGGTGCGGCTGGCAGGGCTTACCCACGCTGGTTCTGCTGGCGGGTATAAGCGGGATCCTTGGCTATCTGCTTCTTTACCAGCGTCAATCCAGCACGGTGGTTATTCCTTTTGGGCCTTTCCTGGCCTTCGCCGGTCTGGTCGTATTTATTTGTCAGCACCTCCAGCCTTTTTATTAAAGCCGGGTCAAGTATTTCTTCGGTTTTTTTCGCCAGCGCTTCGGGGCGATTATTGGTGGTATGCGCGCTATCGTAATAATCGAAGGATTCACCATGCTTAATGGAATGCATGGTTATTTATGTTCACGTTTATTAACAGGAATTAATAATGAAAATTATGCAGCCTAAATATCTGGCTTTATTTATCGCCGCCGCGGTAAGCCCTGTATTTGCGGCAGTGCCGGGAAAGGCCACGCTGACAAATGGCAACGATAAATACGCTATGGTTGAAGTTAACCAGTCTGCTCAGGATTACAACTCCCTTATTAAAGTCAATGATGGGGTGGATGTGAAGGTAGAGTGGAACGTCTGGACCGGCGATGCGCCGACCTCGGCGAACGTCCTGCTGGACGGACAAAAAGTCTGGAGTGGCCCGGCAGGCGCCGCCGGC
>DKMV01000132.1:0-6975 GCA_002469605.1 Leclercia sp. UBA7405 | reverse complement strand
AACCTTTAAAGTGAAAAAAGGTGGCCGTTACCAGGAGCAGGTTCAGCTCTGTAACGACAGCGGCTGCAGCACCAGCGACAGCAAACTTGTTATTGTGGCCGACACCGACGGTAGCCACCTGCTGCCGCTGAATACCACCATGCATGAAAATAATAAAACCTTTGCCAAACATACCGATAAGGTAATGGCGGTTTACTATCCGGAGTGGGGCGTATACGACCGTAACTTCAGCGTGGATAAGATCCCGGCGGATAACGTTAACCATATTATCTACGGCTTTATCCCGATGTGCGGCGACAATATTAACGCCAGTGCCGGTAATGCCCTGGAAGCGCTGAAAAAAGCCTGTAAAGGCCGTGAAGATTACACCCTCGCTATCCACGATCCGTGGGCGGCGCTGCAAATGCCGCAGCCTGGCGTCTCTAACTACGACGACGCTTATAAAGGCACCTACGGCCAGATGATGGCGCTGAAAAAAGCCCATCCGGGTCTGAAAATTCTGCCTTCCATTGGCGGCTGGACCCTCTCCGACCCGTTCTTCCGTCTGCACGACCAGGCCCTGCGCGCCCGCTTCGTCTCCTCGGTTAAAGAGTTCCTCCAGACCTGGAAATTCTATGACGGCGTGGATATCGACTGGGAATTCCCGGGCGGCGGCGGCGAGAACCCGTCTCTGGGCAACCCGTCCGTGGATAAAGAGACCTATACCCTGCTGATGCGCGACCTGCGCGCCATGCTGAACGATCTCTCTGCACAAACTGGCCGTACCTACGAGCTGACCTCCGCTATCGGCGCGGGCCCGGCAAAAATCGCCAACGTGGATTACAACGCGGCGCAGAAGTACATGGATTACATCTTCCTGATGAGCTATGACTTCTACGGCTCCTGGAGCAATACCGACCTCGGCCACCAGACCGGGCTCTATGCGCCATCCTGGAAACCGGACAGCGTGACCACCGACGGCAGCGTGAACGCGATGCTGGCCCAGGGCGTACAGCCGGGCAAAATCGTGGTAGGTGCGGCGATGTATGGCCGCGGCTGGACCGGCGTACACGGCTACAGCGGCAATAACCCGTACACCGGTACCGCCACCGGCGCCGTGCCTGGCACCTGGGAAGCCGGCATCGTCGATTACCGCCAGATTGTCGATAAATATCTCGGCAAGCCGGGCTGGGAATACCAGTACGACGCTACCGCCGAAGCCGCAACGCTGTTTAACAAGAGCACCGGCACGCTGATCACCTATGACGATGCGCGTTCCGTACAGGCGAAAGGCAAATATGTGCTCAACAAAAACCTGGGCGGCCTCTTTGCCTGGTCCGTTGAGTCTGACAACGGCGATATCCTTAATGCGATGAACGAAAGCCTGCTGAACGGCAGCTCCGGCAACAATGAGCCGGTGGTGACTAACCATGCGCCCGTTGCTTCTGCAAGCGATATCACCGTGACCGGCCCGGCCACCGTGACCCTGGACGGCTCTGCCTCCACCGATCCGGACGGCGACGCGCTCACCTACAAATGGACGCAGATCTCCGGTACCACTGTGACCCTGGCGAAAAGCACCAGCGCTAAAGCCTCGTTCTCCGTTCCGGCGACCAACAGCGACCAGACCCTGGCATTCCGTCTGACCGTAACCGACAGCAAAGGTCTGAGCAGCACTGCCACTGTACAGGTTGTCAACAAAGCGCCGAAAGCCAACCAGGCGCCGGTGATTAATCCTCTCCAGGCAGTAACCCTGGAAGCGGGCCAAACGGTTTCTGTTCATGCCCAGGCAACGGATGCGGATGGCGACGCCCTGACCTATAGCTGGAGCGTACCGGGCGAGCTGAATGCGACCGGCACCGACACCGCGAACCTGAGCATCACCGCGCCGGATGTAAGCAGCGAAACCAATTACACCCTGAGCGTAATGGTTAGCGATGGCAAAACCAATGCGCAGGCTTACACCCAGCTGACCGTGACCCCGAAAGCGGTCGAGCCTGAAGAGGACGTTGTGCCAGTTCCGGATGACAACACCCCTCCGGCAGAGGACGAAACCCCGGCAGAGGACGCGACTCCTGGTAGCTGTGACAGCAACCCTGTTGATGTGACCGCGGGTCAGTACCCGGCCTGGAGCAGCAGCAAGGTGTACACCAGCGGCAACACCGTCAGCTTCGACAACCTGGTCTGGAAAGCAAAATACTGGACTCAGGGCAACCAGCCTGGCTTTGGCGCCGAGGCGTGGGAGCTGGTGAGCAAGGTTAGCTTCGGCTGGCGTCCGGAAGTGGTCTATAACGGCGGCGACACCACCACCTTTGAAGGCAATGAGTACCGTGCTAAATGGTGGACAAAAGGTGACAAACCGGGCCAGAACGACGTCTGGGTAAAAGTGGGGGCGGCGGATTGTAAGTAATCTGCCACGCCTGAAAAAACGGGGGAGCGACTCCCCCGTTTTCCTGTTTCTGGTGCAGAGAAAATGAAACGCTTACTTCTGTTATTGCTTATCGCCAGCCAGTCGGCGCTGGCTAACTGCTGGGATGACGCCGGTCATCGCTATCATGTGGATCCCTGGCTGCTGTTTGCCATTGCTAAAGTCGAATCGGGTATGGATCCTCAGGCGGTCGGCGTCAACCACGACGGCACCCGGGACCTGGGGCTGATGCAGATAAACAGCTCGCATCTGGCGGAGCTGCAGCGGATGGGGATCGATGAGAACCGCCTGTTGACGGAGCCCTGCACCTCTATCCACGTAGGGGCCTCAATTTTATCGGGAATGATTAAGGTATACGGCAACAACTGGGAGGCGGTAGGGGCCTACAACGCCGGGATTAAAAAAGCGAACTATCCCCAGCGCATGCGTTACGCCCACAAGGTGTGGCAAAAATATCAGCAGATTAAAAGCGCCGGTCGCGACGCTTAACGATGCAGTTTTCCGTGGTCACGAAGCCACGCCGCCGTCCGTACAATACCCTCATCCAGGGTGACTAACGGCTCATATCCCAGCTCGCGTTCGGCGCGGGAAATATCCAGCGTAAAATCAAAATTAAGCTTCGACACCCCGTAGTGGGTTAGGGCCGGCTCTTTCGCCGCTTTATTGCCTAACCGCTCCATGCTGCGGGCGATGATATCCAGCATCGGGTAGGGCACCGAACGGATACGACAGTGAATATTCAGCTCGTCAATCAGCCGCTGCACAATGCTGCGCAGGGTGCGCGGCTCGCCGTTGGTGATGTTATAGGCCCGCCCGGAAGGCAGGTTATCGCAGTGGCTCTGGCTCGCCAGCCACATGGCATGGATAGCGTTCTCAAAGTAGGTCATGTCCACCAGCGCATCGCCGCCGCGCGGCAGCAGCACGCTGCCGTAGTGGTGCATCATCTGCGCCAGGCGCGGAATAAACACTTTGTCGTGGGGGCCGAAGAGGCTTTGCGGGCGCAGCACGGTAAAGCGCGTGTGCGGGTTCGACTGGGCCAGCAGATCGATAACCTCTTCGCTGGCCGCCTTGCTGCGGGCGAATTCGCAGGCGTAACGCTGGGGACGGTACGTCTCCTGAACATCGCGACGGTGGTGATAATCAAAATAGAGCGACGGGGAGGAGATATGAATAAAGTTGCGCACACCCCAGGCCACTGACCACTCGCCCAGCCGACGCGTGGCGCGCACGTTGGCGAGATCAAAGGCCTCCTGGGTGCCCCAGGGTGAGGTAAAGCTGGAACAGTGCCACAGGGTATCGATTCCGGCGAGCATCACTTTAGCCTGAGAGGAGACCAGCTCCGTCAGGTCGGCGTGAACGAACTCCGCGCCCATTTTTTGCAGCAGCTTGCCCATCGCTTCGTTGCGACCGGTAGCCCTGACGCTGATGCCTTTGTTGCGCAGAAACTCGACCGCATTTCGGCCTAAGCCGCTGGTGGCGCCGGTAACCAGTACCTTCATATCAATCCACTGTGTTGAAAAGAATTTCGTGCGCATTCTTTCGTGAAATACGCCACGATGCAATGGGAAAGGGGCAAGAATAAGCGTTTTATTTACGCTGTTCCGCGAGTTGGGCGATACGTTTTGCCATGCCCCGGAAGATAAACAGATGCGCCGGGATCATCAGCAGCCAGTAGAACAGCCCAGGCATGCCGTGCGGATGCCACCAGGCGCGCACGTCGAGTTCCCGGTGCGTGCCTTTATCCTTCAGGGTGAAGCAGAGCCGCCCCAGCCCCGGCGCCTTCATGCCGAACAGCAGCGCCAGCTGCTTTTCCGGCTCGACGATAATCACTTTCCCGCTGTCCACCTCGTCGCCCACCGCCAGCATCTCCCGCGCCGGGCGGCCTTTTGCCAGCCGGTGCCCCACCAGCAGATCGAGCCAGCCGCGGGTCTGCCACAGCAGGTTGCCAAAGAAGTAGCGCTCTTTGCCGCCGATCTGGTTAACCACCGCCCACAGGCTGCTCAGGCTGGCGTTGGTCTGCACCGTACAGCCCGCCTGTTTCGGGTAGTAGCCGTACTCCGGTCGCCAGCGGGCAAAGGCCTGGGCGTCGTATCCCCAGTCGCTGGAGTTCACCAGCTTCTCCTCTTCCTGCAGGGTATGACGTACCGCGTCGTCAAAGGGGATAAGCGTTTGTGGGATCAGCGCCCGCAGCGCCCGGTCGTCCGCCAGCAGATCATGCTTCAGCCCCTGGATCAGCGCTTTGGCGGTGGTGGGCGGCACCGAGGTGATCACATTTAAAAACCACACTGAGATCCAGCGGGTCGGGAAGGGGATGGGGATCAGCGGCCGGTGGCGCCCGCTCACCCGCATAAAGTGTTCGAACTGCTGCTGATAGCTGAGCACCTCCGGCCCAGCGGCTTCCAGCACCCGATGCTTGGTGGCCGGGTGGTTGAGCAACTCCACCAGGTAAAAGAGCAGGTTTTCCAGCGCGATGGGGGTAGTGCGGGAGCGGACCCAGCGCGGTGGGGTGAGCACCGGCAGGTTATAGACCATATCGCGCATTACTTCGAAGGCGGCAGAGCCCGCCCCGACAACAATACCCGCCCGCAGCTCAGTGAGGGGAATATCCGCCCTGCGCAGGGTGTCGGCTGTAAGCTGGCGGGCGCGCAGATGGTCGGACGGCGTCTGCCCGGCGGCCTGCAGCGAACTGAGAAAAATCACCTGCCCGACCGGGCTCTCCCGCAGGGCGTCGCGCACGTTCATCGCCGCCTGGCGCTCGTGGGCGATAAAATCACCCCCTTCGCCCATGCTGTGCACCAGATAGTAGAGCGTATCCACCCCCTCCAGCAGGGCGGGCAGCGCGTCGGGCCAGTTGAGATCCAGATGATGGCAGGTGACGTTGGGCAGGTTCTGCTTCTCCAGCCGTTCGGTATTGCGTGCCGCAGCCAGCACCCGGTGCCCCCCTTCGCTCAGGGCGCGAACCAGATGTTGACCGATATACCCGCTGGCGCCCAGCACCAGAATACGTTGCGGCACGCCGCCTCCTTACCGCTGCAGGAAGGCCTGCCAGTGGCTGACCACCTCGGCAAGCTGGTCGCGGCTCACATCGAGGTGCATCACCAGGCGCACCACGCCGGAGGCGTTGATTAGCACGCCGCGCGCTTTCATAAACTCACCCAGCGCCGCGGCCTTGTCATCACCCACGCGAACAAACAGCATATTGGTGTCGTGGCGCATTACGTCGGCACCGATCTCGCGCAGCTGCGCGGCCATCCATGCGGCGTTGTCGTGATCTTCCTTCAGGCGCTGGACATTATTCTGCAGGGCATAGAGCCCGGCCGCCGCCAGAATGCCCGCCTGACGCATGCCGCCGCCGGTCATCTTACGCCAGCGGTTGGCGCGCTTAATGTAATCGGCATTGCCCACCAGCAGGGAGCCCACCGGCGTGCCCAGCCCTTTGGAGAGGCAGATGGTAAAGGAGTCGCAATACTGCGTAATCTCTTTCAGCTCGCAGCCATACTCCACCACCGCGTTGAAGATGCGCGCGCCGTCCACGTGCAGCCCCAGCTTGCGCTCGCGGGTGAATTCCCACGCCGCTTTCAGATACTCGCGCGGCAGGACCTTACCGTTGTGGGTATTTTCCAGGCTGAGTAATTTGGTGCGGGCGAAGTGAATATCGTCGGCCTTGATTTTGGCCGCTACCTTATCCAGCGGCAGGGAGCCGTCCGGTGCGGCGTCAATCGGCTGCGGCTGAATGCTGCCCAGCACCGCGGCACCGCCCGCTTCGTACAGGTAGTTATGCGCCCCCTGGCCGACGATATACTCTTCGCCGCGCTCGCAGTGGCTGAGAAGGGCCACCAGGTTGGCCTGGGTGCCCGTGGGGAGGAACAGCGCCGCCTCTTTGCCCGCCAGGTCGGCGGCGTAGCGCTGGAGTTCGTTGACGGTCGGGTCGTCGCCGTAGACATCATCCCCGACCGGGGCAGCCATCATGGCCTCAAGCATGGCGCGTGTCGGGCGCGTGACGGTATCGCTGCGTAAATCAATCATGGCATATCCTTATACACTTCACCCTTCACGCTGCCCCGGCGTTGGCTGCGCCCTGACGCAGCGCGAATGGTTTTGTGTATGAATGAAAAAGGATATTTTTACCTGAGCCAGTTAGTTTTGGCTAGCTCCATCACCTCGTCGCCGCGCCCGCTGATAATGGCCCGCAGCATGTACAGACTGAAGCCTTTCGCCTGTTCCAGCTTAATCTGCGGCGGGATCGCCAGCTCCTCTTTGGCAACCACCACATCCACCAGCACCGGGCCGTCGATGGCGAAGGCGCGGCGCAGGGCGTCGTCCACCTCTGAGGCCTTCTCTACGCGGATGCCGGTGATGCCGCAGGCCTCGGCGATACGGGCAAAGTTGGTATCCTGCAGGTCGGTGCCGTCGGTGAGATAGCCCCCGGCCTTCATCTCCATCGCCACAAAGCCCAGCACGCTGTTATTAAAGACCACGATCTTCAGCGGCAGCTTAAGCTGCGCTACCGACAGGAAATCCCCCATCAGCATGCTGAAACCGCCGTCGCCGCACATCGCCACCACCTG
>DKMV01000133.1:7744-8086 GCA_002469605.1 Leclercia sp. UBA7405 | reverse complement strand
GCGCTTTGGTGGCGACGGCGATGAGCTGAAGCGCGGCGGCAAACCGCCGGTCAATCACGTCACTATCATTGCCCAGCAGGCGCAGCCGGTTGAACTGGATGCGAACGGCGAAGGCACTATTACCCTGCCGGTAGGGGATTTCAACGGTGAACTGCGCCTGATGGCACAGGCCTGGACCGACGACGACTTCGGCAGCAGCGAAAGCAAAATCATCGTTGCCGCACCGGTCATCGCCGAGCTGAACACGCCACGCTTCCTCGCAAGCGGCGACACGTCGCGCCTGACGCTGGATGTCAGCAACCTGACGGACCAGCCGCAGACCCTGAACGTGGCCTTAACCGG
>DKMV01000133.1:0-7683 GCA_002469605.1 Leclercia sp. UBA7405 | reverse complement strand
CGCTCTTCCGATCTAGCTGGCGCGCCTGGGGCAACAACCGCCTGCGGTTCAGCTGGC
The DNA here is from genome assembly GCA_002469605.1 of Leclercia sp. UBA7405. Classification (GTDB taxonomy): domain Bacteria; phylum Pseudomonadota; class Gammaproteobacteria; order Enterobacterales; family Enterobacteriaceae; genus Enterobacter. The sequence continues at coordinate 7,626 of DKMV01000133.1, read as the reverse complement.
GCCGGGTGAACGTCACACGCTCTTTATTCCGGTGCGCGCCCTGGAAGGGTATGGCGACGGTGAGATTACTGCCCAGGTGAATGGTCTGCAGCTGCCGGGCGAAACTTTCGCGCCTCTGAGTAAAAACTGGAAAATTGGCGTCCGTCCGGCCTTCCCGGCACAGACGGTGAACAGCGGTACCATGCTTAAACCGGGCGAAAGCTGGATTGCCCCGGCTCAGCATCTTACCGGCTTCTCTGCGGCCACGTTACAGGGGCAGTTACTGCTGAGCGGCAAGCCGCCGCTGAATCTGGCGCGCTACATCCGCGAACTGCAGGCCTACCCTTATGGCTGTCTGGAGCAGACCACCAGCGGCCTGTTCCCGTCGCTCTATACCAATGCCGCGCAGCTGACCGCGCTGGGCATCAAAGGCGACAGCGACGAAAAACGCCGGACTGCCATTGATATTGGTATTTCGCGCCTGCTGCAGATGCAGCGCGATAACGGCGGCTTCGCCCTGTGGGATAAAAACGGCCCGGAAGAGTACTGGCTTACCGCCTACGTTACCGACTTCCTGGTCAGGGCAGGAGAGCAGGGTTACAGCGTACCGGTGGAGGCGCTAAACAATGCCAATAACCGTCTGCTGCGCTATCTGCAGGATCCGGGCATGCTCTCCATTCGCTACAGCAACGATACCCAGGCCAGCAAGTTTGCGGTGCAGGCCTACGCCTCTCTGGTGCTGGCGCGCCAGCAGAAGGCGCCTCTCGGTGCGCTGCGCCAGATCTGGGAGAAACACGATCAGGCGAAATCAGGCCTGCCGCTGCTGCAGCTGGGTATTGCCCTGAAGATGATGGGCGATGAGCCGCGCAGCCAGCAGGCGATACAGGCGGCGCTGAATACGCCGCGCGTCGATTCACGTAACTGGATGGCGGACTACGGCAGCCAGCTTCGTGATAACGCCCTGATGCTCTCCCTTCTGCAGGAGAACAACCTGCTGCCGGATGCCCAGAACACGCTGCTGAATACCCTTTCACAGCAGGCGTTCAGCCAGCGCTGGCTCTCTACCCAGGAGAGCAACGCCCTGTTCCTTGCCGGACGTTCACTGCAGAACAGCTTCGGTGCATGGCAGGCAACTACTTCGCTGTCAGGGCAGGCGATGCAAGGCGACAAGGCGCAGGTTACCAATGTTAACGGCGATAAGCTGGCGGGCCTGCAGGTGACAAATAGCGGCAGTACGCCGCTGTGGGTACGTCTCGACAGCAGCGGCTATCCGGAATATGCGCCGCAGCCCGCCTCAAATGTGTTGAGCATCGAGCGCCATATTCTGGCGACGGACGGCAGCAGCAAATCGCTCTCTTCGCTGAAAAGCGGTGAGCTGGTGCTGGTCTGGCTGGAGGTAAAAGCGAGCCAGAACGTGCCGGATGCGCTGGTGGTCGATTTGCTGCCTGCGGGTCTTGAGCTGGAAAACCAGAACCTGGCCAGCAGCAGCGCCAGCCTGCAGGAGAGCGGCGGCGAGGTGCAAAACCTGCTGAACCAGATGCAGCAGGCGGATATCCAGCATATGGAGTTCCGCGACGATCGCTTCGTTGCCGCTGTGCCGGTAAACGAAGGCCAGCCGGTGACCCTGGTTTATCTGGCCCGCGCCGTCACGCCTGGTACTTACCAGGTGCCGGTGCCGCTGGTTGAATCTATGTACGTTCCCGAATGGCGGGCAACGGGTGCGGCAAGCGGCCCGCTAATTGTCGTTCCGTAAGGTGCAGATCGCGCAACGCCTGTGCTCCCGCTGGCTCTGGCTGGCGGGAGCGCTTCTTATTTTATGGGGGCTGGTTTGCCTTGCCGATCGCCTCTGGCCGCTGCCCTTAAAAGAGGTCAATCCCGCTCGGGTGGTGGTGGATGAGCAGGGCACGCCGCTGTGGCGTTTTGCCGACAGCGACGGGATCTGGCGCTATCCGGTAACCATTGAAGAGGTCTCCCCCCGCTATTTGCAGGCCCTGATCCAGTATGAAGATCGCTGGTTCTGGCGCCACCCTGGGGTTAATCCACTCTCCGTGCTGCGCGCCGCCTGGCAGGATCTCTCCTCCGGGAGGGTGATCTCCGGGGGCAGTACCCTCACCATGCAGGTGGCGCGGCTTCTCGATCCACATCCCCGTACCTTTGGCGGCAAGATCCGCCAGCTCTGGCGCGCGCTGCAGCTCGAGTGGCATCTCTCCAAGCGCGACATCCTCACGCTCTATCTTAACCGCGCTCCGTTTGGCGGCACATTGCAGGGCGTGGGAGCGGCAAGCTGGGCCTATCTCGGGAAAGCGCCCTTAAACCTGAGCTATTCCGAAGCGGCGCTGCTGGCGGTTCTGCCGCAGGCGCCGAGCCGTCTACGTCCGGACCGCTGGCCGGAACGTGCTGAAGCGGCGCGCAATAAAGTGCTCGATCGGATGGAAACCCAGGGCGTCTGGCCGGCGCAGCAGGTGCAGGAGTCCCGTCAGGAGCCGGTGTGGCTGGCGCCGCGCCAGATGCCGCAGCTGGCACCGCTCTTTTCCCGCATGATGCTGGGCAAAAGCCGTGAGAATAAAATCGTCACCACTCTGGATGCGGGCCTGCAGCGCCAGCTTGAAGAGATGGCGATGAACTGGAAAGGGCGTTTGCCGCCGCGCAGTTCGCTGGCGATGATCGTGCTCGATCACACCACCATGAAGGTGCGCGGCTGGGTAGGCTCGGTGGATATCAACGACGACAACCGCTTCAGCCATGTGGATATGGTCAGCGCCATCCGCTCGCCGGGATCGGTGCTTAAACCCTTCGTCTATGGCCTGGCGATGGACGAGGGGCTTATTCACCCGGCCTCGCTGTTACAGGATGTGCCGCGGCGTACCGGCGATTACCGTCCCGGCAATTTTGACAGCGGTTTTCATGGCCCCATCAGCATGAGCGAAGCCCTGCTGCGCTCCCTGAACCTGCCCGCCGTCCAGGTGCTGGAGGCCTATGGCCCGAAAAAGTTTGCCGGCGTGCTGCGCAATGCCGGCCTGCCGCTGCTCCTGCCCGCAGGGGCGCAACCCAATCTGGCGCTGATTCTGGGGGGCGCGGGGGCGCGGCTGGAGGATATTGCGGCTACCTACAGCGCCTTTGCCCGCCAGGGTAAAGCCGGGCGACTGCGGCTACAGCCGGACGACCCGCTGGTGGAGCGCCCGCTGCTTTCGCCGGGGGCGGCCTGGATTATCCGCCGTATCCTGGCGAATGAGGCGCAACCCCTGCCCGACAGCGCCTTAACCCAGGTGGTGCCGCTGGCGATGAAAACCGGTACCAGCTACGGCTATCGTGATGCCTGGGCTATCGGCCTCAATGCGCGCTATGTTATCGGCATCTGGACCGGGAGACCGGACGGCACGCCCGTCGCCGGGCAGTTTGGCTATGCCAGCGCGGTGCCGCTGCTGAATCAGGTGAATAATCTGCTCCTGTCGCGCTCGGCTGTGGATGAGGCACGTCTGCCGCGCGATCCGCGCCCCGCCTCGGTCGGGCGCGGGGTAATCTGCTGGCCGGGCGGCCAGTCGCTTCCCGAGGGTGACGACAACTGCCGCCGACGGCTGGCCACCTGGCTGCTGGACGGCAGCCAGCCGCCGACCCTGTTGCTGCCGGAGCAGGAGGGCGCGCGCGGGATCCGCTTCCCGCTCTGGCTCGATGCAGGCGGCAGGCGGGTCGCGGCGGACTGCCCGGACGCCCGGGAGAAAAAAATGGATGTCTGGCCGCTGCCGCTGGAGCCCTGGCTGCCTGCCGCAGAGCGCCGGGCCGCGCGCATTCCGCCGCCGTCGGCCACCTGCCCGCCGCTCGCCCGGGATTTTCCGGTACCGCTGCTACTGTCCGGCGTGCAGAACGGGACGGTCATTAAGCGTCTGCCCGGCGAGCCACGGGTGTCGTTACCCCTCTCTGTCAGCGGCAGCGACGGCATGCGCTGGTGGTTTTTGAACGGTGAGCCGTTAGCTGCCCATGGACGGACAGCGACCCTGAGCCTGGAAACGGCCGGCGAGTACCAGCTGTTGGTGATGGATGAAGAGGGGCAGGTGGTGACGGTGCGCTTCACGCTCCAGTAGGGAAAATAGTCTCCTGGGGCGAACTGTTGTTGAAACTCGTCTTATTTTAAAAAAATGTTACGTACATCCATAGGCAATAGCGCCATTGCTCATTATAATCCGCGCCTGGTCTTACGCTGTATGCAAACCACATAACAACTCACAGAGGTAATCATGGCTATTGAACGTACTTTTTCCATCATCAAACCAAACGCGGTGGCAAAAAACGTTATTGGCAGCATCTTTGCGCGCTTCGAAGCGGCAGGGTTCAAAATTGTTGGCACCAAAATGCTGCACCTGACCGTTGAGCAGGCTCGCGGCTTCTATGCTGAGCACGAAGGTCGTCCTTTCTTCGACGGTCTGGTTGAGTTCATGACCTCTGGCCCGATCGTGGTTTCCGTGCTGGAAGGCGAAAACGCGGTACAGCGTCACCGCGATCTGCTGGGTGCCACCAACCCGGACAACGCCCTGGCGGGCACCCTGCGTGCAGACTACGCAGACAGCTTCACCGAGAACGGTACCCACGGTTCCGACTCTCTTGAATCTGCCGCTCGCGAAATCGCTTTCTTCTTCGCTGAAGGCGAGGTGTGTGCCCGTACGCGTTAATCGCGCGGGTTTACACTTTATTTCGTAAATGCCGCGTGCAGACGTGGCATCCCTGCGCCAGACTTTGTACAATGCAACGCCCCGGATGAGCAAACTGCTATCCGGGGCGTTTCTTTTCAACCCTCCACGGGCCATAACGTGTAACAACGAGGCCGGAAAAAATTATGTCTGAATTAGTGAATACCTCCGAAGTCGCCATTCCTGCGGTTCCAAATAAAAACGGAAAAATCAACCTGCTGGATCTGAACCGTCAGCAAATGCGCGAGTTTTTCAAAGAGTTAGGTGAGAAGCCGTTTCGTGCCGATCAGGTCATGAAATGGATGTACCACTATTGCAGCGACAACTTTGATGACATGACTGACATCAATAAAGTGCTGCGTAACAAGCTGAAAGAAGTGGCTGAAATTCGCGCCCCGGAAGTGGTCGAAGAGCAGCGCTCTGCCGATGGCACCATCAAATGGGCTATCGCCGTGGGCGATCAGCGCGTCGAAACCGTCTACATCCCGGAAGATGACCGCGCCACCCTGTGCGTCTCCTCCCAGGTAGGCTGTGCGCTGGAGTGCAAATTCTGCTCTACTGCGCAGCAGGGCTTTAACCGTAACCTGCGCGTCTCTGAAATCATTGGCCAGGTCTGGCGTGCGGCGAAAATCGTCGGTGCGGCGAAAGTAACCGGCACCCGTCCGATTACCAACGTGGTTATGATGGGCATGGGCGAGCCGCTGCTGAACCTGACCAACGTCGTGCCGGCCATGGAAATCATGCTCGACGACTTTGGCTTTGGCCTCTCCAAGCGCCGCGTAACGCTCTCTACTTCAGGCGTGGTGCCTGCGCTGGACAAGCTGGGCGATATGATCGACGTCGCGCTGGCTATCTCCCTGCACGCCCCGAACGACGAAATTCGTGACGAAATTGTACCTATCAATAAAAAGTACAATATCGAAACCTTCCTGAACTCGGTGCGGGGCTATATTTCCAAGTCCAATGCCAACCAGGGACGCGTTACCATCGAGTACGTCATGCTGGATCACGTCAACGACGGCACCGAGCATGCGCACGAGCTGGCGGCACTGCTGAAGGACACCCCATGCAAGATCAACCTGATCCCATGGAACCCCTTCCCGGGTGCGCCTTATGGCCGTAGCTCAAACAGCCGTATCGACCGCTTCTCCAAGGTGCTGATGGAGTATGGTTTCACCACTATCGTGCGCAAAACCCGCGGGGACGATATTGATGCCGCCTGCGGTCAGCTGGCGGGTGATGTCATCGACCGTACCAAACGTACCCTGCGTAAACGCATGCAGGGCGAGGCGATTGCCGTTAAGGCCGTTTAATTATTATGCAGCCGCGGCGCGGATTGTACGCCGCGGCTCTGTTTCAGGCGCATAAACACCCGACGGGCCTGAGAATGCGTAATAATTACGGTGCGTTTCTGATGACTTTAAGGCAGTATGTAACGACGCAACAACAGTTTAGCCACGGGCAGGCTTTCTTCTGTCAACGAAGACCTGACAGTCCTGTACTGTCTTACTAAGGTTAACTGACCAGAAATTTCGCGGTGCGGGTAGCATTGTGACTCACCGGCACCTGGATCCTTAATTTTCACGTACCAGTAGTTGTAGCGAATGAATACTGAAGCCACTCACGATCAAAATGCAGCACTTTCCACTGGCGTTCGCCTCCGCAATGCCCGTGAACAACTCGGACTTAGCCAACAGGCCGTTGCAGAGCGCCTTTGCCTGAAGGTTTCCACGGTACGCGATATTGAAGAAGATAAGGCTCCGGCCGATCTGGCTTCAACGTTTCTGCGTGGTTATATCCGCTCCTATGCAAAACTGGTGCATATTCCCGAAGAAGAACTTCTGCCGATGATGGAAAAGCAGGCGCCGGTACGTGCAGCAAAAGTTGCGCCGATGCAGAGTTTTTCCCTGGGTAAACGCCGCAAAAAACGCGACGGCTGGCTGATGAGCTTTACTTGGCTGGTGCTGTTTGTCGTTATCGGCCTGACGGGTGCCTGGTGGTGGCAAAACCACAAAGCACAGCAGGAAGAGATCACCACCATGGCCGATCAATCCTCCGTTGAGCTGAACAACGCCTCTAACGGCTCCGCGAACGACGGCGCCCAGAGCGTGCCGTTGAACACTGAGTCCAGCACTACTCCTGCCGAGCCGCAGACTGCGGCAACCGCTGCACCTGATTCAACTCAGGCTCCGGCTGCCGCTCAGCCTGCTCAGGCGCCGGTCGATAACGCCGTGGTATCGCCATCTCAGGCTAACGTAGACAGCGCCGCACCGGCGGCCACCGCCGATGCTACCGCGCAGCCGCTGCCTTCCGATCCGGCGGGTGTAACTACGCCTGCCGCCGATCCTAATGCGCTGGTCATGAACTTCTCTGCCGACTGCTGGCTGGAAGTGACTGATGCGACCGGCAAAAAGCTGTTCAGCGGCCTGCAGCGTAAAGACGGTAATTTAAATCTGACGGGCCAGGCGCCGTATAAGCTTAAAATTGGTGCACCTTCAGCGGTACAGATCCAGTTCCAGGGTAAACCTGTGGATCTGAGCCGTTTTATCAGAACTAACCAGGTTGCGCGTCTGACCCTCAATGCCGAACAATCAGCAGCACAGTAACAGTCAGGCAGCGCGGGAGATTTTACATGCATAACCAGGCTCCTATTCAACGTAGAAAATCGAAACGCATTTACGTTGGGAATGTGCCAGTGGGCGATGGCGCCCCCATCGCCGTTCAGTCGATGACCAATACCCGCACCACCGATGTGGAAGCGACGGTTAACCAGATCAAAGCCTTAGAGCGCGTAGGCGCGGACATTGTTCGCGTCTCCGTGCCTACCATGGATGCCGCCGAGGCCTTCAAACTCATTAAGCAGCAGGTTAGCGTGCCGCTGGTTGCCGATATCCACTTCGACTACCGTATCGCCCTGAAGGTGGCGGAGTATGGCGTGGATTGTCTGCGTATCAACCCAGGCAAT
>DKMV01000248.1:5630-20477 GCA_002469605.1 Leclercia sp. UBA7405 | reverse complement strand
TCGCGCGCGGCGGGGGACATATCGTCACGGATAAACGGCTCAACGGCGGACTTATAGGTACCGACGCGGAAAACGTGGGTCGAGACCTTCAGCTTGTCGAGCAGGGATTTGTAGTAGAGGCCGTTGGTGGCAAAGCCGTGCAGATCGACGGTGCCCTGCGGCGAGAGCCAGATTTTGTTGGCGAAGCTCGCCAGATAATATTGCCCCTGGCTGTAGTTATCGCCCACGGCGATCACCGGTTTGCCACTGTCGCGGAACTCGTGCAGCGCTTTACCGATATATTGCATCGAAGGCTGATCGGCACCGGCGAAGTTCCTCAGATCGAGGACGATACCGGTAATGTTTCGATCCTCTTTCGCCTGGCGAATGGCTTCGACGATATCAAACAGGGAGTTCTCCTGCAGGCGGTCGCCGCTGGCGCCGAAGAGCTGACGGCCCAGCACGCCAAGCCGGTTGCTGGTAGAGGGTTTATCCACCACCACACCGGCGATATCCAGCAGCAGCGCGCCGCGGGTATTGTGTTGTGACTGATTATTGCTGCTAATGTGCATCCAGATGCCAACGCAAACCATTACCAGCAAAATGAAAAAGAGGTTCATCACCAGCTGACGGACGAAGTTCAGCAGTCGCCACGTCCATTTAAAAAATCCGGCAAACAGTTGCCAAAGGGTTCGCATGTATTCTCCCTGTCCTAAAATTACCTGAACCGTCGCCACAGGACGGCGTGTCGGGCTATCGTAATGACCCAACCGCCACTTGTCAGCAGGAATCGCCTGCTACGCTGTAACAAAATCTGCCGTCGTGTTAATTTTGAGTAAATTTGTAGACAGGAGTTACCCATGGATGCACTTGAACTGCTTGTGAATCGACGCAGCGCGTCGCGCCTGGCGGAGCCCGCGCCTGCCGGTGAGCAGCTGGAAAATATTCTGCGCGCCGGTATGCGCGCCCCGGATCACGGCACCTTACAGCCCTGGCACTTCTTTATCATCGAAGGGGAAGGGCGGGAGCGTTTTAGCGCCCTGCTGGAACAGGGGGCCGTAGCCGCAGAGCAGGATGAGAAAGCGATTGAGAAGGCGCGCAATGCGCCGTTCCGCGCGCCGATGATCATTGCCGTGGTGGCGAAATGCCAGCCGCATCACAAGGTGCCGAAGTGGGAGCAGGAGATGTCCGCCGGCTGCGCGGTGATGGCAATGCAGATGGCGGCGGTGGCCCAGGGATATAACGGTATCTGGCGCAGCGGCCCTCTGACCGACAGCCCGGTAGTGCGCGAGGGGCTTGCCTGCGGCGCGGACGATAAAATCGTTGGTTTCCTCTATCTGGGTACCCCGCAGCTTAAAGCCTCTACCACCGTTACCGTGCCCGACACCTCGCCTTTCGTCACCCGTTTCTGACAGGCCGCGCTTAACTGTCTGGATTCTGCGCAAGCGCATCAGAATTCAGACAGTCATACTTATCACGTAATGGAATGAGCGTTACCATAACGCAATTGCAATGACAGGAGATGTCCATGAGCGAGCATGCTATTCGTTTAACGCAATACAGCCACGGGGCCGGTTGCGGTTGTAAAATTTCTCCTAAAGTGCTGGAGACCATTCTTCACAGCGAGCAGGCAAAGTTTGTCGATCCTAACCTGCTGGTCGGCAACGAGACCCGCGATGACGCCGCCGTTTACGATCTGGGCAACGGCACCAGCATCATCAGCACCACCGATTTCTTTATGCCGATCGTCGACAACCCGTACGACTTCGGGCGTATTGCCGCGACCAACGCCATCAGCGATATCTTCGCGATGGGCGGCAAACCGATTATGGCCATCGCCATTCTGGGCTGGCCGGTTAACACCCTGTCGCCGGAAATTGCCCGGGAAGTGATCGAAGGCGGACGCTTTGCCTGCCAGCAGGCAGGCATTGCCCTGGCGGGGGGCCACTCCATCGACGCGCCGGAGCCGATTTTTGGCCTGGCAGTAACCGGCGTGGTGCCCACCGAGCGCATCAAGCGCAACAGCACCGCCGAGCCGGGCTGCAAGCTGTTCCTGACCAAACCGCTAGGCATTGGCGTCCTGACCACCGCCGAGAAAAAATCGCTGCTTAAACCGGAGCACCAGGGGCTGGCAACAGAGGTGATGTGCCAGATGAACCTCGCCGGTGCGGCGTTTGCCGCTATTGACGGCGTAAAAGCCATGACCGACGTCACCGGTTTTGGCCTGCTCGGCCACCTGAGCGAAGTATGTCAGGGGGCAGGCGTGCAGGCGCAGGTCTGGTATCAGGATGTGCCTAAGCTCCCGGGCGTGGAAGAGTACATCGCCCAGGGGGCGGTGCCGGGCGGCACAGAGCGTAACTTTGCCAGCTATGGCCATCTGATGGGCGAGATGCCCACAGAATGGCGCGATCTGCTTTGCGATCCGCAAACCTCCGGCGGCCTGCTGTTAGCCGTTACGCCAGAGGCGGAGAGCGACGTCCAGGCGACGGCGGCGGAATTTGGCATCACCCTCACCGCCATCGGCGAGCTGGTGCGTGCCCGTGGCGGCCGCCCGATGATTGAGATCCGCTAAGTCGATGCGGTTATTTATTGCCGAAAAACCGAGCCTCGGCCGGGCCATCGCCGACGTGTTGCCTAAACCGCACCGCAAAGGCGATGGCTATATTGAGTGCGGCAACGGGCAGGTGGTGACCTGGTGTATCGGCCACCTGCTTGAGCAGGCGCAGCCGGATGCCTACGACAGCCGCTATGCCCGCTGGGATCTCAACGATCTGCCTATCGTGCCGGAAAAGTGGCAGCTACAGCCGCGCCCGTCGGTGACCAAACAGCTGAACGTCATCAAACGCTTCCTGCACGAGGCGGCCGAAATCATCCACGCCGGTGACCCGGACCGTGAAGGGCAACTGCTGGTGGATGAAGTGCTCGATTATCTGCAGCTGGCGCCGGAAAAGCGCCAGCGGGTGCAGCGCTGCCTGATCAACGACCTCAACCCCCAGGCGGTGGAGCGGGCCATTTCTCGCCTGCGTGCCAACAGCGAGTTTGTGCCGCTCTGCGTCTCGGCGCTGGCCCGGGCGCGTGCCGACTGGCTGTACGGCATCAATATGACCCGTGCCTATACCATTCTCGGGCGCAACGCCGGTTACCAGGGGGTACTCTCCGTGGGCCGGGTGCAGACCCCGGTGCTGGGGCTGGTAGTGCGCCGCGACGAGGAGATCGAAAACTTCGTCGCCAAAGATTTCTTCGAGGTGAAGGCGCATATCGTCACCCCGAAAGAGGAGCGTTTTACCGCTATATGGCAGCCGAGCGAAGCCTGCGAGCCTTACCAGGACGAAGAGGGGCGATTACTGCATCGCCCGCTGGCGGATCACGTGGTCAACCGCATCGCCGGGCAGCCGGCGGTGGTCACCAGCTATAACGATAAACGGGAATCAGAACCGGCCCCGCTGCCGTTTTCCCTTTCGGCACTGCAGATAGAGGCCGCCAGACGCTTTGGCCTCAGCGCGCAAAACGTGCTCGATATCTGCCAGAAGCTCTACGAAACCCACAAACTCATCACCTATCCCCGTTCCGACAGCCGCTACCTGCCGGAAGAGCATTTTGCCGGTCGGCATGCGGTGATGAACGCCATTGGCGTCCATGCGGCGGATCTGCTGCCGCAGCCTGCGGTTAACCCGGATACCCGTAACCGCTGCTGGGACGACAAAAAAGTAGATGCGCACCACGCCATTATCCCTACGGCGCGCAGCAGCAAGGTGAACCTTACGGACAACGAGGCCAAAGTTTATAACCTGATTGCCCGTCAATATCTGATGCAGTTCTGCGCCGATGCGGTGTTCCGCAAATGCGTTATCGAACTGGAGATCGCCAAAGGCAAATTTATCGCCAAAGCGCGTTTTCTGGCCGAGGCAGGCTGGCGTACGTTGCTGGGCAATAAAGAGCGCGACGAAGAGAACGACGGCACCCCGCTGCCGGTGGTGGCAAAAGATGACGAGCTATTGTGTGAAAAGGGCGAAGTCGTCGAGCGCCAGACCCAGCCGCCGCGCCACTTTACCGATGCCACGCTGCTCTCGGCCATGACCGGTATCGCCCGTTTTGTGCAGGATAAAGATCTGAAAAAGATCCTGCGCGCCACCGACGGGCTGGGCACCGAGGCGACCCGCGCGGGCATTATCGAACTGCTGTTCAAGCGCGGCTTTCTAATCAAGAAAGGGCGCTACATCCACGCCACCGATCCGGGCCGGGCTCTGATCCACTCCCTGCCGGAGCTGGCCGCCAGGCCGGATATGACCGCCCACTGGGAATCGGTGCTGACGCAAATCAGCGAGAAGCAGTGTCGCTATCAGGATTTTATGCAGCCGCTGGTGGGCACGCTGTTTGAGCTGATAGGCCAGGCCCGCCGCACGCCGGTAAAAAGCTTCAGGGGAATGACGGCGCCGGGTGGCGGCAATAAGAAGCCGTTTAAGAAAAAGAAGAGTGCGGCGTAAAAAAACGCCGGGTAGCGCTACGCTTACCCGGCCTGGGTTTTCTCTCTTGCACTAAAGGAGAGGGCCGGGATGAGGGCTCCCGGCCGCACTACACGTAATCAGATCACACCCTGACCCATCATCGCATCTGCCACCTTCACAAAGCCGGCAATGTTTGCGCCGCGCACGTAATTGGTCTGCTTCGCTTCACCGCCGTACTCTACGCAGGCATGGTGGATATCCAGCATGATATGGTGCAGACGCGCGTCCACTTTCTCGGCCTTCCAGCCCATGCGCGCAGCGTTTTGCGCCATCTCCAGCCCGGAGGTGGCTACGCCGCCGGCGTTCGCCGCTTTACCCGGCGCGAAGAGCACGCCCGCCTCGAGGAAGAGGTCGGTCGCTTCGATGGTGGTGGGCATGTTGGCCCCTTCCGCTACCGCTTTCACGCCGTTGGCAATTAGCTGGCGCGCCGCCTCTACGTCCAGTTCGTTCTGGGTAGCACACGGCAGGGCGATATCCACCGGTACGGCCCAGGGCTGCTTGCCTTCCAGATATGTCAGGCCAAATTCCCGGGCGTAATCGGCCACCCGGCCATCGCGGCTGGCTTTGATTTCGCACAGGCGCGCCAGCTTCTCGGCGGTAAAGCCCGCTTCGTCTACTACGGTGCCGCTGGAGTCGGAGGCGGTGATCACCCGCGCGCCAAACTCCATCGCTTTCTCAATGGCGTACTGGGCCACGTTGCCGGAGCCGGAAACCGCCACCCGCATTCCTTCAAAGCTCAGGCCGTGACGCTGGAGCATCGCCTGGGTGAAGTAGACCAGACCGTAACCGGTAGCTTCCGGGCGGATCAGGCTGCCGCCGAACGACAGCCCTTTGCCGGTAAAGACGCAGGCGCTGTTATTGGAGAGTTTTTTCATCATGCCGGCCATAAAGCCCACTTCACGGCCGCCGACGCCGATATCCCCGGCCGGCACGTCGGTGTCCGGGCCCAGGTGGCGGTACAGCTCGGTCATCAGCGCCTGGCAGAAGCGCATTACTTCACCCTCGCTTTTCCCTTTCGGATCGAAATCGCTGCCGCCTTTACCGCCGCCCATCGGCAGGGTGGTGAGGGCATTCTTGAAGGTCTGTTCAAAGCCGAGGAACTTCAGGATGGAGAGGTTTACCGACGGGTGGAAACGCATGCCGCCCTTGAAGGGGCCGATGGCCGAGTTAAACTGCACGCGCCAGGCGCGGTTCACCTGCACCTGGTTGCGGTCGTCCACCCAGACCACGCGAAACTGAATAACGCGCTCCGGCTCCACCAGGCGCTCCAGCAGGGACATCTGGCGATAGCGCGGGTTTTGCTCCAGGAAGGGCCACAGGGTGGTCATTACTTCGCGCACGGCCTGCGCAAACTCGCTCTGATGTGGGTCGCGCTGTTGAACAGAATTGAGAAAGGAGTACAGAGAGTGAGCCTGATTCATAAATATAAGTTCCTCTTATATATGAAATTATTATGATTAAGACGATTGTAAGCGTGATGTGTTGTGTTTTTCGACTATATCACCGGCACCGGTTTGACAGGCAAGCAAAAGTTAACCAGACCAGGGAAATTCATTATGCGGGGCGGGTCATAATAAAAAACGATGACTTAATCGATTAAAGCTTCCTGCCGCTTTACCGTTATAGTCATAACAGGACAACAAAGGATAAGACGTCTATGAACCGTTTAATGATTGCCGCCATGCTTGGCCTTTTCTCTCTCAGCGGCCATGCCGATCAGCGGCTGCGCCCGGATATCGACGTCAGCGTACCGCCAGAGGTCTTTAGCACCGGCGGGCAGCGGTCGCAGCCGTGCAACCTCTGCTGCATTTATCAGGATCAGAACTATTCGGAAGGGGCGGTGGTTCGCGCCGACGGGGTATTACTCCAGTGTCAGCGCGATGAGCGCACGCTCAGCACGAACCCGCTGGTGTGGCGCCGCGTAAGAGAATAAAGGCTTCCAGCAGCGGGATATCGGCGGGAGCAAGGGCATAATCGAAAGCCTCCTGCGGCGTGCACCAGGCCAGCTGGCTGTGGTAGTGCGCCGTCGGGGTGCCGCTAAAGTGCGGAATATGCCAGGCGTGGAGGTGGATCAGCCGCTGCGACACTTCCCGCTGGTTGCTGGCAATATACTCGCCGGGCCGTGCCTCAATGGCTAACTCTTCGCGCAGCTCACGGATCAGAGCCTCGGGCTGCGTTTCACCCGCTTCAACTTTGCCACCGGCAAACTCCCACATCCCGGGCTGGTCCGCGTGGGACGGGCGTCTGGCGAGCAGAATTTTGCCATAAGGCTCGAGGATGGCGCAGACCACATCAATCTTTTTTACCATGGACATTCAGGCTTACAGATCGAAGTTCGCCCAGACCGGGGCGTGATCGGAGGGTTTTTCCATACCGCGAATGTCGTAATCGATGCCGGTGTCGATGCAGCGCGCGGCCAGCGGCTGGCTGGCGAGCAGCACGTCGATACGCAGACCCCGGTTATCATCAAAGCCTTTTGAGCGGTAATCAAACCAGGAGAAGCGATCCTGGGTTTCCGGGTTGGCGTGGCGGAAGGTATCTACCAGCCCCCAGTTCAGCAGGCGGCCCATCCACTCGCGCTCTTCCGGCAGGAAGGAGCACTTACCGGCACGCAGCCAGCGTTTACGGCTCTCTTCGCCGATACCGATATCCAGATCGGTCGGGCTGATATTGATATCACCCATAATTAACACCGGCGCGTCCTGCTTCAGCTCGGTCTCGAGATAAGCCTGCAGATCCTGATAAAACTTCTGCTTGGCGGGGAATTTAGTCGGGTGGTCACGGCTTTCGCCCTGCGGGAAATAGCCGTTAATTACGGTGATATTGCCAAGAGAAGAGGGGATTTCCGCCATGATAATACGGCGCTGTGCCTCTTCATCATCGCCCGGAAAACCACGACGTACGGAGACAGGCGTCGCTTTGGTTAACAGCGCTACGCCGTAGTGGCCTTTCTGCCCGTGATAGAAGACGTTATAGCCAAGCTTCGCCACCTCTTCGAGGGGGAACATATCATCGTGAACTTTTGTCTCCTGCAGGCCAATCACGTCGGGCTGATGCTGGTCGACAATGGCCTGAAGCTGGTGAGGGCGGGCGCGCAGGCCGTTGATATTAAATGAGACAAATTTCATAGTTGCTGCCAGTGCAAGGTGAATAGTGCAGGGATGGTAGCAGAATTTCTGCCGACTGACTGCCGCCGCTTCGCAGGATTAACCAATTACTGCGACAGTGACACCCGGTGGTGCACAATCCGCACCTTTCAGGCGCACTCTGCCCCGAAATGGCGCTTAAAAGCTCCAGAAATTTCGCCAGCGATCACAATTCCAGAATTATATTTGGCGAATGAATAATATCGCTACTTTTCATTCCGCTACACCGCGCTTGTTGCAAAAATATTCACTATTTATGCATTTTACGTGAATAATGGTGCGCCGTAACTCCTTGATATTGTGTCTCCCTCCCTCTTTTATGCATTTTTACCGCTGGCTGGCACGATGCCTGCAATCTACATTAACAGCGCAAACACACAAAATATTTAACATCTAAATAACGTTTTATTTACCGGATGAGGTCGCTATGTCTCTGTCAATTACGCGTGAAAATTTCGATGAATGGATGATGCCGGTTTACGCTCCGGCGGCTTTTATTCCGGTACGGGGAGAGGGCTCACGCCTGTGGGACCAGCAGGGTAAAGAGTACATCGATTTTGCCGGGGGGATTGCCGTCAACGCGCTGGGCCATGCCCACCCGGCACTGCGCCAGGCGCTGAACGACCAGGCGGAAAAATTCTGGCATACCGGCAACGGCTACACCAACGAGCCCGCGCTGCGGCTGGCGAAAAAGCTGATCGACGCCACCTTCGCCGAGAAAGTCTTCTTCTGTAACTCTGGCGCCGAAGCCAACGAGGCGGCGCTGAAGCTGGCGCGCAAATATGCCCACGACAACTTTGGCAGCCAGAAAAGCGGGATCGTCGCCTTTAAAAACGCCTTCCATGGCCGCACGCTCTTTACCGTCAGCGCGGGCGGGCAGCCGACCTACTCGCAGGATTTCGCTCCGCTGCCGCCGGATATCCGCCACGGCATCTTTAACGATCTGGCCTCCGCCAGCGATCTGATCGATGACCTCACCTGCGCGGTGATCGTCGAGCCGATGCAGGGCGAGGGCGGCGTGGTGCCGGCCGATAAAGCCTTCCTGCAGGGGCTGCGCGAGCTGTGCGATCGCCACAACGCGGTGCTGATTTTTGATGAAGTACAGACCGGCGTGGGCCGTACCGGCGAGCTGTATGCCTACAGCCACTACGGCGTGACGCCGGACGCGCTCTCCACCGCTAAAGCGCTGGGAGGCGGCTTCGCGATCGGGGCGCTGCTCACCACCGACAAATTTGCCAGCGTGATGACCGTCGGCACCCACGGCACCACCTATGGCGGTAACCCGCTGGCGACGGCGGTGGCAGGCCAGGTGCTGGATATCATCAATACCCCCGAGGTGCTGAACGGCGTGAAGCAGCGCCACCAGTGGTTTGTCGAACGTCTTACTGCCATCGGCAACCAGACCGGCCTGTTTAAAGAGATCCGCGGTCTCGGCCTGCTGATTGGCTGCGTGCTCACCGACGAGTCTGCCGGCAAAGCGAAACTGATTTCTCAGGAGGCGGCGAAGGCGGGAGTGATGGTGCTGATCGCCGGTGCCAACGTGGTGCGTTTTGCCCCGGCGCTTATCGTAAGCGAAGAGGAGGTGCAGACCGGGTTAGACCGTTTTGCACAGGCCTGTGAACGCGTGAAGTCCGGGGTGTCATCATGATGGTCATCCGTCCCATTGAGCACGGCGATCTGCCCGCGCTCATGCAGCTTGCCGGCAAAACGGGGGGCGGGCTGACCTCGCTTCCCGTTGATGAAAAGACGCTCTCGGCGCGCATTGAGCGCTCCATTGCAACCTGGCAGGGGACGCTGGACAAAGGTGAACAGGGTTATGTGTTTGTACTGGAGGAGAGCGATACCGGCACCGTGGCAGGGATTTGCGCCATTGAGGTGGCGGTGGGGCTCAACGATCCCTGGTACAACTACCGGGTGGGCACCCTGGTGCACGCCTCAAAAGAGCTGAACGTCTACAACGCGCTACCCACGCTGTTTCTCAGCAACGACCACACCGGCAGCAGCGAGCTCTGCTCGCTGTTCCTCGATCCCGACTGGCGCAAAGAGGGCAACGGTTATCTGCTCTCGAAGTCGCGCTTTCTGTTTATGGCCGCCTTCCGCAATCGCTTTAACGAAAAGGTAGTGGCCGAGATGCGCGGCGTGATCGACGAAACGGGCTTTTCCCCCTTCTGGAAAAGCCTCGGCGAGCGCTTCTTCTCAATGGAGTTCAGCCGCGCCGACTATCTGTGTGGTACCGGGCAAAAAGCCTTTATTGCCGAGCTGATGCCTAAACACCCTATTTATACCCATTTCCTCAGCGAAGAGGCGCAGGCGGTGATTGGCGAGGTGCATCCGCAGACCGCGCCCGCCCGCGCGGTGCTGGAGAAAGAGGGATTCCGCTACCAGAACTATGTCGACATCTTTGACGGCGGCCCGACGCTGGAGTGCGACATTGACCGGGTGCGCGCCATTCGCAAAAGCCGGCTGGTGGAGGTGGCAGAAGGCCAGCCCGCGCCGGGTGAGTGGCCCGCCTGCCTGGTGGCCAACGAACAGTATGACCAGTTCCGCGCCACGCTGATTCGCGTGGATCCCGGCTGTGAGCGTCTGGTGCTCACCCCGGCGCAACTGGATACCCTGAAATGCCGCGCCGGCGACCGTATCCGCATGGTGCGCCTGTGCCCCGAGGAGAAAACAGCATGAGCTTATGGATTAACGGCGACTGGGTAACCGGTGAAGGTGAAATGCGCAGCAAAACCAACCCGGTAGGCCAGGAGCTGCTCTGGCAGGGTAACGATGCCAGTCCGGCACAGGTAGAGCAGGCCTGTCGCGCCGCGCGCGCCGCTTTCCCCGCCTGGGCGAAACAGCCCTTTGCCGCCCGCCAGGCGATTGTGGAGAAATTTGCCGCCCTGCTGGAGGCGAATAAAACTGAACTGACCAGCATCATTGCCCGGGAAACCGGCAAGCCGCGCTGGGAGGCGGCCACTGAAATCACCGCCATGATCAACAAAATCGGCATCTCGGTGAAGGCGTATCACACCCGAACCGGCGAGCAGCGTACCGAACTGGCAGACGGCGCCGCCACCCTGCGCCATCGCCCGCACGGGGTGCTGGCGGTCTTTGGCCCCTATAACTTCCCCGGGCATCTGCCAAACGGCCATATTGTGCCGGCGCTGCTGGCGGGCAACACCCTGATCTTCAAACCCAGCGAGCTTACCCCCCGCAGCGGCGAGGCGGTGGTGAAATTATGGCAGGAGGCGGGCCTGCCGCCGGGGGTACTTAATCTGGTGCAGGGCGGGCGTGAAACCGGCCAGGCCCTCAGCGCCCTGAGTGATATTGACGGCCTGCTGTTCACCGGCAGCGCCGGCACCGGCTACCAGCTGCATCGCCAGCTCGCCGGGCAGCCGGAAAAAATTCTGGCGCTGGAGATGGGGGGCAACAACCCGCTGATCGTCGATGATCCTGCCGATATCGATGCGGCCGTGCATCTCACCATCCAGTCGGCCTTTATTACCGCCGGACAGCGCTGCACCTGCGCGCGTCGCCTGCTGGTAAAACGCGGCGCAGAAGGCGATGCGTTTCTGGCCCGGCTGGTGGAGGTGAGTGCCCGCCTGCTGCCCGGAGAGTGGGACGCGGCGGATCAGCCATTTATCGGCGGGCTGATCTCAGAGCAGGCGGCGAAGCAGGTCTATAACGCCTGGCGCGAACAGATTGCCAGGGGCGGCGTGCCGCTGCTGGAGCCGCGCCTGGTCAGGGCCGGTACTTCGCTGTTAACCCCGGCGATTGTCGAGATGTCGGGCGTTGCGAACGTGCCGGATGAAGAGGTATTTGGCCCGCTGCTCGGTGTCTGGCGCTATGACGATTTTAGCGATGCCATCGCCATGGCCAACGCCACCCGCTATGGCCTGTCGTGCGGGCTGATCTCCCCGGAGCGGGAGAAGTTTGATCGGCTGCTGCTGGAGGCCCGTGCCGGGATCGTCAACTGGAATAAACCCCTTACCGGGGCCGCCAGTACCGCGCCTTTTGGCGGGGTGGGGGCCTCGGGCAACCATCGCGCCAGCGCCTGGTATGCGGCAGACTACTGCGCCTGGCCGATGGCGAGCCTCGAAACCGCAGAGATCGCGCTGCCGAAGCAACTCAGCCCGGGGCTCGATTTTACCCAGGGGAGGCGCCATGAAAGCGCGTGAGGTCAATTTTGACGGACTGGTGGGGCCGACCCACCACTACGCGGGGCTCTCTTTTGGCAACGAGGCCTCGACCAAACACCGTTTCCAGGTCTCCAATCCCCGCCTCGCGGCGAAGCAGGGGCTGTTAAAGATGAAAGCGCTGGCGGATGCTGGCTTCCCGCAGGGGGTGATCCCCCCCCACGAGCGGCCAAACGTGGCGGTGTTGCGCCAGCTTGGCTTTAGCGGCAGCGATGAGCAGGTAGTGGAGAGGGCCGGGACACAGCAGCCGCATTTACTCTCGGCGGCCAGCTCCGCCTCCGCCATGTGGGTGGCAAATGCCGCTACCGTGGCCCCGTCGGCGGATACCCTGGACGGTAAGGTGCATTTCACCGTTGCCAACCTGAACAATAAATTCCACCGCGCTACCGAAGCCCCCACCACAGAACGGCTGCTGCGCGCCATCTTCCGCGACGGGTCGCGCTTTAGCGTTCATGAAGCCCTGCCGCAGGTAGCCATGTTCGGTGACGAAGGGGCCGCGAACCACAATCGCTTTGGTATGGAGTATGGCGAGCCGGGTATTCAGCTCTTTGTCTATGGCCGCGACGAAGTGGGCATTGCCGCGCCGACGCGCTATCCGGCCCGTCAGACCCTGGCGGCCAGCCAGGCCGTGGCCCGGCTTAACCAGGTGAATCCCGGCCAGGTGGTTTTTGCCCAGCAAAACCCCGAGGTTATCGATCACGGCGTGTTTCATAACGACGTAATAGCCGTCTCCAATCGCCAGGTGCTGTTTTGTCACGAGCAGGCGTTTGTCGGCCAGGAGGTGTTATTCAGCACCCTGCGCAGCCAGCTGCCGGACTTTACGCCGATCCAGGTACCGACGCAGGCGGTATCGGTGCAGGACGCGGTGGCGACCTATCTCTTTAACAGCCAGCTGTTAAGTAAAGATGATGGCAGCATGACGCTGGTCCTGCCCCAGGAGTCGCAAAATCATCCTGGGGTCTGGCGCTATCTGAACGGGCTGCTGGAGGAGGATAACCCCATCAGCGAGCTGCGGGTGTTTGATCTGCGGGAGAGCATGGCCAACGGCGGCGGCCCGGCGTGCCTGCGCCTCAGGGTGGTGCTCACCCCGGAGGAGCAGCGGGCGGTGAATCCGGCGGTAATGATGAACGATACCCTGTTCAATACCCTGAACGACTGGGTGGATCGCTACTACCGCGACCGACTCACCCAGGCCGACCTGGTGGATCCGCAGTTACTGCGCGAGGGGCGCGAGGCGCTGGAGGCGTTAACCCGCATTCTGCAACTCGGTCCGGTCTATCCGTTCCAGCAATAAAGGAGGCGTAATGGAAAACTTGCTGGCCCTGACGCTGGCGGATGCCACCCCCGCCAGGCGCGAAGGCGCCGGGCCATCGTTTCACTGGCGCTGGCTGGCCCGCGGCGTGCTGGAGCTGACGCCACAGGAGAACGCCGGGCGCTCGCTGGTCCTGTCGGCCGGGATCCACGGCAACGAAACGGCGCCGGTCGAGATCGTCGACCTGTTGTTAAACGCGCTGTTTCGCGGCGAGGTAACCCTGCGCTGCCGCCTGCTGGTTATCTTCGGCCATCCCCAGGCGCTGGTGGAGAACAGGCGCTACCAGGAGTGGGACATCAACCGGATGTTTGGCGGCCGCTGGGCGCAGTTCCCGCCGGGAGAGGAGCGGCAACGTGTGCAAAAGCTCGAGCAGCTGGTGGGGGCCTTTTTTGCGGATGCGGGTGCCGACCGCTGGCATCTGGATCTGCATACCGCCATTCGCGCCTCTTATCACCTGCGTTTTGGCGTGTTGCCCCAGCGGGAAAGCCCCTGGGACGAAGCGTTTCTGCGCTGGCTGGGGGACGCCGGGCTGGAGGCGCTGGTCTTTCACCAGACGCCGGGCGGCACCTTTACCCACTTCAGCGGCGAGGCCTTCGGCGCGCTGGCCTGTACCCTTGAGCTGGGCAAAGCGCTGCCCTTTGGCCATAACGATTTACGCTGTTTTGCCACCACCCACCATGCGCTGCGGGCGCTGATAAGCGCAAAGGAGCCTCTGCATCAGGCGGGGAGCGTAGAGCGCTATCGGGTGGTGCAGCAGATCACCCGGCGCAGCGAAGCCTTCAGACTCTATATGGGACCGAAGACGCTTAACTTTACCCCGTTTCGCCAGGGTGTTCTGCTGGCGGAGGATGGCGAGGAGCGTTATGAAGTACAGAAAAGCACCGAGTATGTTCTCTTTCCTAACCCCGGCGTGGCGTTCGGGCTGCGCGCCGGTCTGATGCTGGAAAAATTAACCTGATAACCCGCCCCGGACGGGGCGGTAATTCCTCTGGCCTTTATTTTCCACTTTGCGAAACCTTTTTGCGGAATATTCCTGGATAATTGCTTTATTATTACCCGCACTGGGGATATACTTCTCCACAATCTCTTTAAAATCAGCTTGTTGTTTATTTTTCTTTCAACTCTCCACGCTTTTTCCTTATTTTCTTCATATTTGGACAAAAAGTGTTTTTTACACTTTCATTGTTTTACTGTTGCTCTGACAAATTGACGATAAACCCCGTAAAGTTAATCACGTCAACACGGCACAGCGCCGAAGAATAACTGAAAGAAAGGACAAGAATATGCGTAAATTAACTGCACTGTTTGTTGCTTCTACCCTGGCTCTGGGCGCTACCAGCATGACGTTCGCTGCGGATACCGCCACCACTACGGCGGCGCCGACCGAAGGCAAAATGATGCACCATAAAGGTAAGCCGGGCATGCACCACGACATGATGTTTAAGGACCTGAATCTGACCGATGCGCAGAAACAGCAGGTGCGCGATATCATGAAAAGCCAGCGCGACCAGATGAAACGTCCGCCGCTGGAAGAGCGCCGCGCGATGCATGACATCATTGCCAGCGACTCCTTCGACAAAGCGAAAGCCGAAGCGCAGATCGATAAGATGGCCGAGCAGCACAAAGCCCGCATGCTGGCGCACATGGAAACCCAGAACAAGATTTACAACATTCTGACGCCGGAACAGAAAAAACAGTTCAACGCCAATTTTGAGAAGCGTCTG
>DKMV01000248.1:4971-5433 GCA_002469605.1 Leclercia sp. UBA7405 | reverse complement strand
TGAGAAGCGTCTGACAGAACGCCACGCGCCAGAAGGTAAAATGCCAGCACCTGCCGACGAATAATCGGCCACCTTCTTAAGACCGCCGGGTCCTGTTCACGAAAGCGAAACCGCCGTGGACAGGTCCGGCGGTTTTTTCTTTGTTGCCCTCTTGCCAGTCGCCAGAAGCGCGGTATTCTCCTGTAACGGTTTGAATGTACTTCACTGTTTGGTGGACGTTTTTTTTCGTGACGCCCTAAGGCCCGCGTACATCTCTGCCGATAATCAGTCTGACGTAAACAAAAGATAACAATCAAATCAGCGACCGTTGTAAAACGGGCGCCCTGGCGCGTGTTGCGCTATTCAGGAGTGGTGATGGAGTTCTTTGATATCCGTAAAATGCCGGTCAATCTCTGGCGCAACGGCGCTGGCGAGACCCGAGAAATCTGTTGTTTTCCCCCCGAAACCCGCGACTTCAACTGG
>DKMV01000248.1:4598-4797 GCA_002469605.1 Leclercia sp. UBA7405 | reverse complement strand
CTCTATCGCCAGCAACGGCGAATTCTCGCTCTTTCCGGGCGTCGATCGGGTGATCACTCTGCTTGAAGGGGGGGAAGTCGACCTTGATGGCGGCAGCGCCTTCAGCCATAAGCTGCTTCGCCACCAGCCCTTTAGCTTTGCCGGCGACATGCCGGTAAAAGCGCAGCTGACGGAGGGGCAGATGTCGATGGATTTTAAT
>DKMV01000248.1:0-4474 GCA_002469605.1 Leclercia sp. UBA7405 | reverse complement strand
CAGATGTCGATGGATTTTAATATCATGACCCGCCGCGATCGCTGCCGGGCGAAAGTGCGCGTGGCCGATCGCACTTTCACTACCTTTGCTTCCCGGGGCGGGGTGGTGTTTATCCTGAGCGGCGCCTGGCAGATGGGTGAAAAGCTGCTGACCGCCGATCAGGGCGCATGCTGGCAGGAGGGCAAACATACGCTGCGGCTGCTGAAGAACGAAGGCAAACTGCTCTACAGCGAAATTATCTGGTTACCAGGTCAGCGAGCGGGATGATCTCATAGTTGCCTGACAGCAGCGGCTTGCAGAGAATTTTATAGCCATCCTGATCGAAACCGGCCGGCGCACGGAGCAGCTCCGCCGCCCCGTCCAGAGAGTCGACGGCACCCAGCCAGAGCCAGTTATGGATGATGTGGTAATGGGTCATCTCTGCGCGCGACTCTTTAAGGGCAATCGCGCTGTCCCAGGGCCAGCAGGTCACGCCGATATTTTCCAGCCCCGCCAGCAAACGCGCATTATGCGCCTCCACGCTCTCTTTGCCGCAGCACGCCCCCGCGCAGCGCTTCAGCGCCGAGCGGAAGCAGGCGCGGCCGCGGGTTAGCGACTCCAGCCCCAGCAGGCCGTAACAGAGCTGCTGCGTATCGGCCAGAGTTTGTAGCGTTTGTAATGCCGCTCGGCGGTTGGCAAAGAGGCCATACAGATTGGAGGTGTGGGAGAAATCTACTTCGCGGGCATAGACCACCTGCGGTTTACCGTCGGCAATATGCAGCGAGCAGAGCTGGCGGTTGCGGCGCAGGCGCTTGTTAAACAGCGGCTGCTGCTCTTTGATAAGCCTGGCTTCAAGCAGCAGGGCGCCCAGCTCGCCGGCGGTCTGGGTCCAGGTGATGCGCCGGGACTGGCGCAGCATGGCGGCCTCATCCGGCGTGCGCAAATGGGATAAGACCCGGCTGCGGATATTGACGCTTTTTCCTATATAGAGCGGCATAGCCTCGCTCTCGCCGTGGAAAAAGTAGACGCCGGGCTGTTTAGGCAGTGCTTCCAGCCATGGGCGCAGATGTTCGGGGTATTCATAGATGGCAGCCGCTTCAAAATCGAGACGCGGTGCAGATTGACGCCTGCTCACAACTTACTCCTGATACTGTTCAGGCATACAGTGTAGCAGCTTGATAATGGTTAAAAAAGAGGCGGCATGCGCCGCCTCTCCACTTTTAATATTTCTTTTAACGTTTCCAGAAGTCGTCAAATACCGTGATCGGTGGGCGACGTTTGTGCTCCGTCTTCAGATACCAGCCTTCAATAATGCGTGCCGTACCTTCATCCAGGGTTTTGCCTTCCAGATAATCATCAATATTTTCATAGGTTACGCCGAGCGCCGCTTCATCCGGCAGGGAAGGGCGATCGTCTTCGAGGTCCGCCGTCGGCACTTTCTTATACAGATGCTCGGGGCAGCCAAGCGCGGCCAGCAGCTGTTTGCCCTGGCGTTTGTTCAGGCGGAAAAGCGGGTTAATGTCGGTGCCGCCGTCGCCATATTTTGTGAAGAAGCCGGTGAGCGCCTCTGCCGCGTGGTCTGTACCCACGACTACCCCTTTGGTCATCCCGGCAATGCTGTACTGCGCCTTCATACGCTCGCGCGCTTTTTCGTTACCGCGGACAAAATCGCTCAGCTCAATACCCGCCTCGCGCAGGGCTTTTTCGCTGGCGACCACCGCCTCTTTAATGTTCACGGTCAGCACGCGATCCGGCTGAATAAAGGCGATGGCGTCCTGGCAGTCCTGCTCGTCGGCCTGTACGCCGAAGGGCAGGCGTACCGCGATAAACTGCAGTTCGCTGTCGCCCGTTTCTTCGCGCAGTTCACTAATCGCCATCTGACTAAGTTTGCCCGCCAGGGTGGAGTCCTGACCGCCGCTGATGCCCAGCACCAGCGTCTTCAGGAAGGGATAGGTCTTCAGATAGGTTTTCAGAAAATCGACGCTACGACGGATTTCGTCTTCCGCGTTAATCTGAGGCTTCGCACCCAGCGCCTGAATAATCTCTTGTTGTAGAGCCATTTAGCCCCTCCATTACCCAAATATGTTTGATGAATGATTCCTTAAAACTACTCTGTCAGGCCTGAAACGACAAGGATCACAGTTTTGAGTGTGGCAAAAGAGGACGATTTAGCAGCTTATATCTGTTTTATTAGAATTTTCCGAAAAAACTTTCGCGCTTCGCTGAGGGTTGAAAAAAGACGTTTTATATTCCAGGCTTATAACACGCTGATAAACAAGAGGACGGAATATGAACAAGAACGTAGCAGGAATGTTGGGTGCAGCGGCAGTACTGACAATGCTGGCAGGCTGTACAGCTTACGATCGCACAGCAGATCAATTCACACAGCCGGTTGTTAAAGATGTGAAAAAAGGGATGAGTCGTGCGCAGGTTGCCCAGATCGCGGGTAAACCTTCTTCTGAAGTCTCTATGATCCACGCTCGTGGTACCTGCCAGACCTACATCCTGGGTCAACGTAATGGTAAGGCAGAAACCTACTTTGTCGCACTGGACGACACCGGTCATGTGATCAACTCGGGTTATCAGACCTGTGCGGAATACGATACCGATCCGCAGGCGCCTAAAGCCCAGTAAGACATTTCTGAGTACCTCCCCGAACCGGCCCTCTGGCCGGTTTTTTCGTCCCCTCTGCAATCTTATTTCTTTTCGCGAATTATTTGGCTGAAATGTGAAGACAGTCAACACGCCAGGTCAATGAGAGACAATTATAAATCCCGTAAGATTATCGCCGCCTTAAGCCTTGCCGTATACTCAGCTCATCCAGAGACGCCACGACAGAACCTGCGCCAGAGAAGGCCAGACTGTCATGTTACGGTGGGCACATTAGAGGGAAGTTGCGATGGAAAAGAAAAATATCTATCTGTTTTGTTCTGCGGGCATGTCAACGTCATTGCTGGTATCAAAAATGCGCGCGCAGGCCGAGAAGTATGAAGTCCCCGTGGTGATTGAAGCTTTTCCGGAGACGCTGGCAGGTGAAAAGGGTCTTCAGGCCGATGTTGTTCTGTTGGGGCCGCAGATTGCTTATATGTTGCCAGAAATCCAGCGTCTGTTACCCAATAAGCCGGTTGAAGTGATCGATTCTGTCCTGTACGGCAAAGTCGATGGTTTAGGTGTTCTTAAAGCTGCCGTTGCAGTCATTAAAAAAGCTGCCAGTTAATTTTTTATTTTATTTTTCCCGTCAAAGAGCAATTTCAAACTCACTTACGCCGCAATATTATTGCGGCATTTAAGGGTATTTTCTATGAGTAGAGTCATTGGTGCACTAGAAAAGGTACTCCTTCCTTTTGCTGTAAAAATAGGAAAGCAGCCCCACGTTAATGCCATTAAAAACGGTTTTATTAAATTAATGCCGTTAACCCTGGCTGGCGCCATGTTCGTTTTAATTAATAACGTCTTTCTCAGCTTTGGTGAAGGGTCTTTCTTTTATTCCCTGGGTATTAGATTAGACGCCTCCACCATTGAGAGCTTAAATAGCTTTAAGGCCATTGGCGGTAACGTTTATAACGGTACGCTGGGCATTATGTCGTTGATGGCCCCTTTCTTTATTGGTATGGCGCTGGCGGAAGAGCGCAAAGTTGACTCCCTGGCCGCCGGTTTACTGGCCGTCGCAGCCTTTATGACCGTCACCCCCTACAGCGTGGGCGAAGCCTATGCGGTGGGCGCTAACTGGCTGGGCGGGGCAAATATTATCTCCGGTATCGTGATAGGTCTGGTTGTGGCGGAGATGTTTACCTTTATTATCCGCCGCAACTGGGTGATTAAATTGCCCGACAGCGTGCCGGCTTCGGTTTCCCGCTCGTTCTCAGCGCTGATCCCGGGTTTTATTATCCTCTCTATCATGGGTACCATCGCCTGGGCACTCTCCCACTGGGGTACTAACTTCCATCAGATCATTATGGACACCATCTCTACGCCGCTGGCGTCGATGGGCGGGGTAGTAGGCTGGGCTTACGTGATTTTCACCTCTCTGCTGTGGTTCTTCGGCGTGCATGGTTCACTGGCGCTGGCCGCGCTGGACAGCGGCATCATGACCCCCTGGGCGCTGGAAAACATGGCCCTGTACCAGCAGTATGGTTCGGTGGATGCGGCGCTGGCGGCGGGTAAAACCTTCCACCTCTGGGCGAAACCGATGCTCGACTCTTACATCTTCCTCGGCGGCACCGGCGCAACGCTTGGCCTGATCATTGCGGTGTTTATTACCTCTCGCCGCGCCGATCATCGTCAAATAGCCAAACTGGCCCTGCCGTCAGGTATCTTCCAGATTAACGAGCCGATCCTGTTTGGCCTGCCGATTATCATGAACCCGGTGATGTTTATTCCGTTCGTGCTGGTGCAGCCGCTGCTGGCGGCTATTACCCTGACCGCCTACTACCTGGGCATTATCCCCCCGGTGACCAATATGGCCCCCTGGACCATGCCGGTTGGCCTGGGTGCG
>DKMV01000249.1 GCA_002469605.1 Leclercia sp. UBA7405 | reverse complement strand
CACGATCCGAAAAACTGGCCGCTGATCCGCCAGGCGCTGGAAGAGATGGGTAAAAAGCACCTGATCGGCTCACGCCGCGACTGTCTGGTGCCGGCTCCGACGCTGGATGAGATGCGCGAAGCGCGTCGTCAGAACCGTCATACGCGCCCGGCGCTCACCAAGCACACGCCGATTGTGCACCAGCGTTCGAACGGTGGGGCAACAGCGAAGAAACCGACAAAGCGTAAAAGCGTTAAAGCCTAAAGAAAACCCCCGGCGTGCCGGGGGTTTTTGTTTACCCGCCAAACTGATCCGGGTCCGGCCCCAGCCGTTTCCCCTGGTCCAGCTTCGCAATCTCGCTCAGTTCCTCTTTCTCCAGGCGGAAGTCCCAGACGTCGAAGTTCTCGGCGATTCGCGATGGGGTGACCGATTTCGGGATCACCACCAGGCCGCAGTCCAGATGCCAGCGAATCACAATCTGTGCCGGGGTTTTGCCGTACTTCTCGGCAAGGGTGCGGATAATCTTCTGATCGAATACCCCTTCGCCCCCCTGGGCCAGCGGGCTCCAGGATTCGGTCTGGATCTTGTGGTTGGCGTTCCAGACGTACAGCTGGCGCTGCTGCATCAGCGGGTGCAGCTCAATCTGGTTGATGACCGGAGTCACGCCAGTTTCATCGATCAGCCGCTGTAGGTGGTGGACCTGGAAATTACAGACCCCGATGCTCTTTATCAGCCCCTCTTTTTGCAGATCGATAAGCCCCTTCCAGGCCTCAACATAGTGATCAACCGCCGGTACCGGCCAGTGCAGCAGATAGAGATCGACGAAATCAAGCTGCAGTTTGTCCAGGCTCTCCTGCAGGGCTTCGCGCGGACGCTTTTGATCGTCGTTCCATAGTTTGGTGGTGATAAAGAGTTCATCGCGCGGTACGCCAGCGCTGGCGAGTGCTTTGCCCACGCCCTCTTCGTTTTTATAGGCGGCTGCGGTATCGATAGACCGGTAGCCCACTTCCAGTGCTTTATGAACGGCGGTCACAACTTCGTCGTTTCCGGCTTTCCATACGCCGAGCCCCAGTTGGGGCATTACGTTCCCGTCCTGAAGCTTGATTAGGGTTGGGTTTGCCATCTTTCCTCCTCCATTGGCTCATCCACCGGGAGCGCGCTCCCGGTGGCAAGGTGTGCATTAAGTCTGGTCGAAAAGCCAAAAAACGAAAGGCAGCGCGCTAAAAACCCTTAGCGTGCGGCTTCGTAGATACGGCGGCTTACGTCCAGGGTAATGTCTTGTTGTTCACCGATTTGCGTCATGCCGTGCTCTTCAAGCTTAGCCAGCAGGGCAGGGATGGAGCTGCCGTCCAGCCCGTAGCCGGAAAGGCGCGTCGGCACGCCCATCTGCTCGAAGAAGTTGCGGGTCGCCAGAATAGCGGCATCGATACGCTCATCTTCGGAGCCGGCGGTAATTCCCCAGACGCGCTCGGCGTACTGCAACAGCTTGGCGCGTTTGGTGTCGCGTTTTTCATTCCACAGGGCAGGCAGTACCACCGCCAGGGTCTGGGCGTGATCCAGACCGTGCATGGCGGTCAGCTCGTGGCCCAGCATATGGGTCGCCCAGTCCTGCGGCACGCCGGCGCCAATCAGGCCGTTCAGCGCCTGGGTCGCCGCCCACATGACGTTGGCGCGCACATCGTAGTTTTCTGGCTCTTTCAGCGCCTTCGGACCCTCTTCCACCAGGGTCAGCAGAATGCCTTCGGCAAAGCGATCCTGGATTTTGGCGTTCACCGGATAAGTGACGTACTGCTCAACGGTGTGCACAAAGGCATCCACCACGCCGTTGGCCACCTGGCGCGGCGGCAGGGTGTAGGTGTAAACCGGATCCAGCACCGCGAAGACCGGCTGCACGTGCTCGTTCATAAAGGCCTGTTTGTCGCCGGTGGTTTTACGGGAGATAACCGCGCCTTTGTTGGATTCGGAGCCGGTGGCCGGCAGGGTCAGTACCGAGCCCATCGGGATAGCGCTTTTAATCTCGCTGCCGCCGGTTTGCAGGATATGCCACGGATCCAGCGCCTCGTCGTAATGCGCCGCGGCGGCGATAAATTTGGTGCCGTCCAGCACCGAGCCGCCGCCCACCGCCAGCAGGAAGGTTACCTTCTCATCGCGGGCGATTTTTACCGCTTTCATCAGGGTTTCGTAAGAGGGGTTAGGCTCGATGCCGCCGAATTCACGCAGATCCAGCCCGTCGAGCGCGCTGTATACCTGATCCAGCACGCCGGTCTTCTTCACGCTGCCGCCACCGTAAGTGATGAGCACGCGGGCATCGGCCGGGATCTGCTGGCGCAGGTCGGCGATGGCGCCTTTACCAAACAGAATGCGGGTGGGGGTATGCAGTGTAAAATTGTTCATGGTTCGTTCCCTTCTGTGGGTGAAAAACTGGGCGGCGCAAAGTGCTGCCTGATGGTCCCCATTGTGAAGAGCCGACGCGCGCCCCTCAATGCACATTTCTGCCAATGTCTTGCCCATTTCTACATCCTGCTGGAGAAACGGCAAAAAGCTGCGCACAATGGCATTATCAAAAATAATACCCGGAGCCTGCCAGAATGAACCGCCAGGAGACCTGCCAGCTATTAACCGCGCAGATTAACAGACTGAAAGATAATGCGAATATTCTTCCCGACGTGCGCCTGCTGTACGGCACCCGGCCCGGCACCCGCACGCCGGTGATGTACCAGCCGGGTATCGTTTTTCTCTTTTCGGGGCATAAAATTGGTTATATCAACGAGCGCGTCTTCCGCTACGACACCAATGAGTACCTGCTGCTGACGGTGCCTTTGCCCTTCGAGTGTGAAACCTTTGCCACGGAGGCGGTGCCGCTGGCGGGGATCCGCCTGAATGTGGATATTTTGCAGCTCCAGGAGCTGCTGATGGATATTGGTGAAGATCCGCTTTTTCGCCCGTCGATGGCGGCGAGCGGCATTAACTCCGCCGCGCTGACGGATGAGATCCTCTGCGCTATCGAACGTCTGCTGGACGTGATGGAGAGGCCGCTGGATGCGCGCATTCTGGGTAAACAGATTATCCGCGAGATTCTCTATCACGTGCTGCTGGGGCCGGGGGGCGGGGCGCTGCTGGCGCTGGTGAGCCGCCAGACCCACTTTAGCCTTATCAGCCGGGTGCTGAAACGCATTGAGAGCCAGTACACCGAAAACCTGAGTGTCGATCAGCTGGCCTCAGAGGCCAATATGAGCGTCTCGGCGTTTCACCATAACTTTAAGTCGGTGACCAGCACCTCACCGCTGCAATATTTGAAAACTTACCGCCTGCACAAGGCGCGAATGATGATGATCCACGACGGCATGAAGGCCAGCGCCGCAGCCATGCGCGTGGGCTATGAGAGCGCGTCGCAGTTTAGTCGGGAGTTCAAACGCTATTTCGGCGTGACGCCTGGGGAAGATGCGGCGCGGATCCGCATGATGCAGGGGTGATAACCCCTGCGGGAAAGGAGAGGATCAAAGCTTAGCTGCGGGAGTACTTCTTCTTCAGCACTACGGCTACGGTGCCCAGCAGGCCGGCAACCAGCAGGAAAACGGGCAGGATCATCAGGAAAGTCATCACCTGATCTTCATGACGTTTTACAAAGGGGATCATGTTCAGGGCGTAGCCCAGAGTGGTGACCACGCCAACCCACAGCAGGGCGCTAAGCCAGTTAAAGAACTGGAAACGGCTGTTCGACAGGCCAGAGATACCCGCCATGGTTGGCAGCAGGGTGCGAACAAAAGCGAGGAAACGCCCGGCCAGCAGGGCCAGCAGGCCGTGACGGTCAAACATACAGGTGGCACGCTGATGATACTTATGCGGCAGCTGCGCCAGCCAGCCCTTGACGATCCGGGTATTCCCCAGCCAGCGGCCCTGCAGATAGCTCAGCCAGCAGCCGAGGCTGGCGGCGGCGGTCAGCAGCATCATGGTGGGGGCGAAGTCCATTACGCCTTTGCCAATCAGGGCACCGGCCAGCAGCAGCAGGCTGTCGCCGGGCAGGAATGAGGCTGGCAAGAGTCCATTTTCCAGGAACAACGTTGCGAACATCACGAAGTAAACCACCCCGACAACGTGCGGATTCGCCAGCGCGGCGAAATCGTGTTGCCAGAGCGCGGCGATAATATCTTGAATGACAGCCATGGACTTTCCTGTGGAACAGCGTGTAAGAAGCTATTGTACTCCCAATTTCGCCCGCTGGGGTTGATCGCGGGCGCAACAAATACAGACATTTCTGCTGGTAGCGTGCAGAAAAATTTCCGGGGAGGAATTTACAGTCAGCACTCTACACGATGCGCTCAAATCCTGCTGTTAAATCGGCAATTAAATCGTCCACATTTTCTAAGCCAATATGCAGGCGGATCAGGGTACCGGTAAAGTCCACCTCGCCGCCCGGGCGCAGGGCCTGGATCTGCTCCGGCTGGTTCGGCAGGATCAGGGATTCAAAGCCGCCCCAGGAGTAGGCCATGCTGAACAGGCTGAAGTTATCCAGATAGTTCGCCAGCTCGGTGTTATTCAGGCGCTTTTTCAGCACGAAAGAGAACAGGCCGCTGCTGCCGCTAAAATCGCGCTGCCAGAACTCATGCCCGGGGCTTCCCGGCAGCGCCGGATGGTTGACCCGCTCCACCTGCGGATGGCGCGCCAGCCACTGCGCAATCAGCAGGCTGCTTTCATGATGCTGGCGCAGACGCACGCTCAGGGTGCGTAACCCGCGGCTGGTCATATAGGCGGTGTCAGCATCCACCATTTGCCCCATCAGATAGGCATTCTCACGCAGCTGCTCCCAGCAGCGGGCGTTAGCCACCGCGGTGCCGATCATGCCGTCCGAGTGGCCAATCAGGTACTTTGTCGCCGCCTGGATAGAGATATCGATATCAAACTCCAGCGCTTTGAACAGCACCCCTGCCGCCCAGGTGTTGTCAATCATGATAATGGCGTCTGGCGCTTTGCTGCGCACCGCCTTCACGATCGAAGGCACGTCGTGGACCTCCATGGTGATGGAGCCGGGAGATTCCAGGAACACGATGCGCGTGTTGGGCTGAACAAGTTCGGCAATACCCGCGCCGATACCGGGATCGAACCAGCCGGTGGTGACCCCGAGCTTGCTCAGGATTTTGGTGCAGAAGTCCTGGCTTGGCTCATAGGCGGTGTTGGTCATCAGGATATGGTCACCCTGTTCCACAAAGGCCAGGATGGTATTTGCTACCGCCGCCGCCCCGCAGGGAAAGAGGGCGCAGCCTGCGCCGCCTTCCAGCTCGCACATCGCCTCCTGCAAAGAGAAGTGGGTGAGAGTGCCGCGACGCCCGTAAAACAGCTCGCCGTTGGCGCGGTTACGGGTGGCGTGTTTTTTGGCCTCCAGGGTATCGAACACCAGCGAGGAGGCGCGCTGAATAACGCTGTTTACGGAGCCGAGGGTGTACTTTTTGCTGCGTCCTGCCTGGACAAGCGCGGTATCAAGATGCTTCTCTTTCATGGCACACAACCTGTTTTTATACGTCTGGACGTCCAGACTACCATGAAAGTAAAAATGGTCACGCAATGGGTAGTGGAATAAGGGTAAAATTTTTTAATATTTGCCTCCGGGAAATTTTTCCTGCGTAAGCGCAAGGAAAATTAAACGAATTTACGGCACTATGTAAATACTAATGAGAACTACTATCAATTCGACGATGTTTTGATATTATTAGGCTCAGAATTTGTGATTTACGTCCTGGAGATACAGAGTGGGTAATAATTTGATGCAGACGGATCTCTCCGTCTGGGGCATGTATCATCATGCTGACATCGTGGTTAAGATTGTGATGATCGGCCTGATTCTGGCGTCCGTGGTCACCTGGGCTATCTTCTTCAGCAAGAGCGTGGAGTTGATGGGCCAGAAGCGTCGCCTTAAGCGCGAACAGCAGCAGCTGGCAGAAGCCCGCTCCCTGGATCAAGCCATCGACATGACCTCTGCATTCCACGCTAAAAGCCTGACCAGCCAGTTGGTGAATGAAGCGCAAAACGAACTGGAACTCTCCGCAGGCAGTGAAGATAACGAAGGCATTAAAGAGCGTACCGGCTTCCGTCTGGAGCGCCGCGTTGCCGCCGTTGGCCGTCATATGGGCCGCGGTAACGGTTATCTTGCCACCATCGGCGCCATCTCCCCATTCGTGGGGCTGTTTGGTACCGTGTGGGGCATCATGAACAGCTTTATCGGTATCGCCCAGACCCAGACCACTAACCTCGCGGTAGTTGCGCCTGGCATCGCCGAAGCGCTATTGGCAACGGCTATCGGCCTGATTGCCGCGATCCCGGCGGTTGTCATCTATAACATCTTTGCCCGTATGATCGGCAGCTTCAAAGCGTCCCTCGGTGACGTGGCCGCGCAGGTTCTGCTGCTGCAAAGCCGTGACCTGGATCTGAACGCCAGCGCCGCTAAGCCGGTACATTCCACGTCGAAACTGCGTGTAGGTTGATTGTATGGCAATGCGTCTTAATGAAAATCTGGACGATAACGGCGAAATGCATGAGATCAACGTGACGCCGTTTATCGACGTTATGTTGGTTCTGCTGATTATCTTTATGGTTGCTGCGCCGCTGGCGACGGTGGACGTGAAGGTTAATCTGCCAGCCTCTTCCAGCCAGCCGCAGCCGCGACCGGAAAAACCGATCTATCTCTCCGTGAAGGCGGATAAATCGATGTTCCTCGGCAACGATCCGGTGACTGATACGTCCGTTATCCCGGCGCTGGATGCCCTGACTCAGGGCAAGAAGGACACCACGGTCTTCTTCCGCGCGGATAAAACCGTCGACTACGAAACCATGATGAAGGTAATGGACACGCTGCACCAGGCGGGCTACCTGAAGATTGGCCTTGTAGGCGAAGAGAAAACGGCAGCAAGGTAAACGCAAAAGGCAACCGAATAGGTTGCCTTTTTAGTGTTTACTCCCTCGCACTAAAGGAGAGGGCCGGGGCAAGGTAAAAGCAAAAGGCAACCGAATGGTTGCCTTTTTAGGGTTTGCACCCTCTCCCCGTGGGAGAGGGCCGGGGTGAGGGCACCAGACCGCACTAGTCTTGCCCTAAAATTCTTTACCCCAAATGTTCCCCGCCGCACACGCCGTGCACTTCAGCCGTAACGTAGCTCGACTCCTGGCTTGCCAGATAGACGTACACCGGCGCCAGCTCTGCCGGCTGGCCGGCACGCTTCATTGGCGTCTGCTGGCCAAACTGCGGGATTTTCTCCTGCGGCTGACCGCCACAGATCTGCAGCGCCGTCCAGATTGGGCCCGGTGCTACCACGTTCACGCGAATACCTTTCTCCGCCACCTGCTTCGCCAGGCCGCGGCTGTAGTTAAGGATAGCGGCCTTGGTAGAGGCATAATCCAGCAGGTGTGGGCTTGGCTGATAAGCCTGGATAGAGGAGGTGGTAATGATGCTCGAGCCGGCAGGCAGCAGCGTCAGCGCTTCCTGAGTGATATAGAACAGCGCCAGCACGTTTACCGCGTAGGTCTCTTTAAACTGTTCCGTGGTCAGGTCGGCAATATTCTCTACCGCCACCTGCTTACCGGCAACCAGCGCCAGCACGTCCAGACCGCCCAGGGCCTCGTGTGCTTTATGCACCAGCGAGCGCGCAAACTGCTCATCGCTCAGATCGCCCGGAATCAGCACCGCTTTGCGCCCTGCCTCTTCAATCAGCTGCTTAACCTGCTGCGCGTCCTCTTCCTCCGCGGGAAGATAGTTGATTGCAACGTCTGCCCCTTCACGCGCGTAAGCGATGGCTGCCGCACGACCAATACCCGAGTCGCCCCCGGTTACCAGCGCTTTACGATCCTGTAGACGGCCGCTGCCTTTATAGCTCTTCTCACCACAATCGGGAACCGGATCCATTTTCGACTGCACGCCGGGTACCGGCTGCTTCTGCTGCGGATATTCGCCAGTGTAATACTGGGTGGTCGGGTCCTGAATTTTGGTCTGATCATGTGCCATAAGTTCTCTCCTTACTTGCGTTGACAGACCCTAAGCTTAGGAGAATCAGCTAAGTTGTGAGAATTATTCAGGATAATCCTTAACTTTTTTTACAAGCGGAAGGGAAGCGGCAAGCGAAGTGGAATTGTTTAACTTTCTGAAAATAAACGATAAATGAGGATTATTTTGTATTATCTTTATGCTTTTCAGCCAGGAAGGCCTCATCAAGCGCCACTGGGGTCACGCTGGTGGTGCGATAGCCCTCGTCGGCGAGCTTACGGGTCACGCGCAGGGTAGCGATCTCACGGGCCAGCAGATACTGATAATTGCTCTCCAGCCGCCCCATGATTTTATCTTTCAGCTCCGGCTTAAGCTCGATAACGGCGTTGAGAGTGGCGCCGTAAATCTCCTCTTTTACCTGCAGAGGATAAATTTCTCGCCGGTTGCGCCATTTCAGACGCACTAACGCCGCCGGAATGGAGACCAGCTCTTTAGCAATGCGCGCCAGCTCTTCATTTTTAATCATCTTCAGCGTATCGAGATTCTGCTTTAAGATAAACTCGTCGCTATTTTTATCATCTAAAGTCAAATAAACGTTGTTATTATCAACTGCCTTCACGCTATTCATCCTCTAATTGATAAAACATTGGTGCCGTTTTTTCGCAGGTAATTAAATTAAGCCAAATTTCGTTTCCGGCTTCATTTATTTCTTCGGTCTTTTGCGCCAATATTTGACTTAGTGTCTGCGCGTCTATTTCGCCCTCGGCCTGAAGATCGTTTAGCAGGCGGGCAAAAACCTCGATTTTAACAACGCGAAATAAACGGTCTTTTATATGACGGTCGTGCTCTTCCAGCAACATATTGCGTGACTGACCATTACGAGTAACGCCAATTAATATATCAGGCGCGTAATCGTCGAGCGTTCTTTTTCCCTTAGTGAAATTAGCGGCGCTTTCTGCTTCCGGTGGTTTTGGCTCCACTGACGAAATGTGAAACCTGGACGGAACCAGATTCTCGGGCAGCATTTATATATCCTTTAATTTCAACAGGGTGGGGTTATTCATAACGTGAGATTCGTTGACAATATCATGCGGCAAATTTAAAATCAAAAAAAATGGAGCCGCTCATGAACAGCATTTTTTATACTGTCATCACCTTGTTATTGCTTACTGCCGTAGTGCTTTTATTGATGCGCGAGTTCAATAAAAGTAGCGATGGCATTGCTGAGCAGGCTCCCGCGCAGCCGCAACTTTTGTCCAGAGAAGAGGGTGAAGACCATTTTTCGCTGTTAATGAATGCCATTACGCCGGTATGGTACTGGCGCGTTAACCATGAATATATTGATTTCCTTCATGCGACAATTAAACGAATGAACGTCGCGGAATTAAATAGTATCCCCGGCCTTTTTGATGCCCAGCGTCGCTGTAGCGATCTTAACTCTGCCGTTTACAAATATTACGACAATATCAAGAAGCGCTGCCTGAACGGCGAAAAAGTGTCGCACTCCGATCTTGATGTGTTAAATCTGAGCCAGTGTTTCCGGGAATTTAGCATGGAGGCCTACCCCTCGCTGGTGGGGCTGGTGTGGCCTGAATATCAACGTCCGCTGGTGAAGCCGGAGCTGGTCTAACCGCGCCGGGCGCAGGTGCTATCAACTTTTTTTCGCTGTGGGATATACTGTCTGCTGGTTTGGTTTGCAGACAGGATCTTATGGAACGCTTTTTTGAAAATGCAATGTACGCCTCGCGCTGGCTGCTGGCACCGGTCTATTTTGGCCTTTCGCTGGCGCTTATTGCCCTCTGTATAAAATTCTTTCAGGAAATTTTTCACGTTCTGCCACATATTTTCACCATTGCTGAATCCGACCTGATACTGGTTCTGCTGTCGCTGGTTGATATGACGCTGGTCGGCGGCCTGCTGGTGATGGTGATGTTTTCGGGCTACGAAAACTTCGTGTCGCAGCTGGATATCTCTGCCGGTAAAGAGAAGCTGAACTGGCTGGGGAAAATGGACGCCTCATCGCTGAAAAACAAGGTGGCGGCATCGATCGTGGCCATTTCGTCGATTCATTTGCTGCGGGTGTTTATGGATGCCAAGAACGTGCCGGATAATAAATTGATGTGGTATGTGATTATTCATCTGACGTTTGTGTTGTCGGCGTTTGTGATGGGGTATCTGGATAAGTTGAGCCGAAAGTAAAAGCAAAATGACAACACCAGTTGTCGTTTTAGTGTTTGCACCCTCGAACTAAAGGAGAGGGCCGGGGTGAGGGCACCAGACCGCACCATCCAGTCCTCTCGCACCGTCCTGTCCCCTCTCCCCTCCGGGGA
>DKMV01000065.1 GCA_002469605.1 Leclercia sp. UBA7405 | reverse complement strand
GCGCGATCTGCTGGGAGGCAAGTAATGGCGCAGCATGATGAGAACGTCGTCTGGCATCCTCATCCGGTCACCGTCGCCCAGCGCGAACAGCTCCACGGCCACCGTGGGGTTGTGCTGTGGTTTACCGGGCTTTCGGGCTCCGGTAAATCCACCGTTGCCGGGGCGCTGGAAGAGGCGCTGCACCAGGCAGGCGTGAGTACCTATCTGCTGGATGGCGACAACGTGCGCCATGGCCTGTGCAGCGATCTGGG
Organism: Leclercia sp. UBA7405; assembly: GCA_002469605.1. Taxonomy (GTDB): domain Bacteria; phylum Pseudomonadota; class Gammaproteobacteria; order Enterobacterales; family Enterobacteriaceae; genus Enterobacter. Next base: position 21,745 of record DKMV01000065.1, on the reverse strand, counting down.
CTTTAGCGATGCGGATCGCAAAGAGAACATTCGACGGGTAGGGGAAGTTGCCAGCCTGATGGCCGACGCCGGCCTGGTGGTGCTCACCGCCTTTATCTCCCCGCACCGCGCCGAGCGGCAGATGGTGCGCGAGCGGGTGGGCAACGAGCGCTTTATCGAGGTCTTTGTGGATACCCCGCTCGCAGTCTGCGAGCAGCGCGATCCGAAGGGGCTTTACAAGAAAGCGCGTGCCGGGGAGCTGAAAAACTTCACCGGTATCGACTCGGTGTATGAAGCGCCAGAAAGGCCGGAAATACACCTGCAGGGCCAACAATTGGTAACAAATTTAGTGGGTCAATTATTAGACCTGCTGAGAGAGGGCGATATTATCAGATCCTGAGACGGTATCGGGCTCAGGCTTCCCGATGCGTCATGGCACAGGATTATCGATGCGTAACAGCGAAAACTTCATTATTACCAGGTCAGAAACGGTTGCAGCAGACGACGAGACGACCTGGTCTTTTCCTGGGGCGATCGTCGGCTTTATCGCATGGCTGATGGCGCTGGGCATCCCCTTCCTGATCTACGGCAGTAACACGCTGTTTTTCTTCCTCTATACCTGGCCTTTCTTCCTGGCGCTGATGCCCGTGGCGGTTGTCGTGGGGATTGCGCTGCACTCTCTGCTTAATGGCAGGCTGCTCTACAGCGCCATCACCACCATTGTGACTGTGGTCGTCCTTTTCGGGCTGTTATTTTTGTGGCTCATGGGATAAGTTCAGCCATAATTCAAACCGTAACCAACTATGTGCAATGGTGTGCTGGCGCGAATCCGCGGAAAAAATGTGGTACATTTGCCCGCGATGTTGCGGCATCTCTGTAGCCCCGATATAGAGTCGTGGGGAAAGTTATGGGATGATGATGCCGTTTTTCAGGGGGCAGGATGGGTAAACTTACGCTGCTGTTGCTGGCTTTGCTGGTCTGGCTTCAGTATTCGCTGTGGTTCGGTAAGAACGGCCTTCACGACTATAGTCGCGTCAGCGATGACGTGACGGCACAGCAGGCGACAAACGCCAAACTTAAAGCGCGCAACGATCAGCTTTTTGCCGAAATTGACGACCTCAATGGCGGCCAGGAAGCGATTGAAGAGCGCGCGCGCAATGAACTTAGCATGACTAAGCCGGGCGAAACCTTTTATCGTCTGGTGCCGGATGCGTCTAAACGCAACCAGGGCTCAGTACAAAACAATCGATAATCAGCCCAGGATTACGACATGGCAGTAACTTATACGGACGTATGCGCCGTTGTGCCGGCCGCCGGATTCGGCCGCCGCATGCAGACAGAGTGCCCTAAGCAGTATCTCTCTATTGGCGATAAAACCATTCTCGAGCACTCGGTGGCGGCGCTGCTGGCGCACCCCAGGGTGACGCACGTGGTTATTGCCATCAGCCCGGGCGATGCGCGCTTTGCCGCGCTGCCGCTGGCAAACCACCCGAACATTACCGTGGTCGATGGCGGCGCCGAGCGCGCCGACTCGGTGCTGGCCGGTATTCAGGCGGCGGGTAACGCGCCCTGGGTGCTGGTTCACGACGCTGCGCGCCCCTGCCTGCACCAGGATGACCTGTCGCGGCTGCTGGCCATTAGCGACACCAGCCGGGTAGGGGGCATTCTGGCCTCGCCGGTGCGCGACACCATGAAACGCGCCGAGCCTGGCCTGCAGGCGATCGCCCATACCGTTGAACGCGTCGATCTGTGGCACGCGTTGACCCCGCAATTTTTCCCCCGCGAACTGCTCCACGACTGCTTAACGCGCGCCCTTAACGAGGGGGCGACCATCACCGATGAAGCCTCGGCGCTGGAGTATTGCGGTTTTCATCCCCAGCTGGTTGAAGGGCGCGCTGATAATATAAAAGTGACGCGCCCGGAAGATTTACAGCTGGCAGAATTTTATCTTACCCGTTTGACCCATCAGGAGAAGGCATAATGCGAATTGGACATGGTTTTGACGTACACGCCTTTGGCGGCGCTGGCCCAATTATCATTGGCGGGGTGCGCATCCCTTATGAAAAAGGTCTGCTGGCCCATTCTGATGGCGACGTTGCCCTGCATGCCTTAACCGACGCCCTGCTGGGCGCCGCGGCGCTGGGGGATATCGGCAAGCTGTTCCCGGATACGGATCCTGCCTTCAAGGGGGCCGACAGCCGCGAGCTGCTGCGTGAAGCCTGGCGCCGTATTCAGGCCAAAGGCTATACGCTTGGCAACGTCGACGTGACCATCATCGCTCAGGCGCCCAAAATGTTGCCGCACATTCCGCAGATGCGCGTCTTTATTGCCGAAGATCTCGGCTGCCACATGGACGACGTCAACGTCAAAGCCACCACCACCGAGAAGCTGGGCTTTACCGGGCGCGGTGAAGGCATCGCCTGTGAAGCGGTGGCGTTGCTGGTGAAGGCGGCCAAATGACCGGATTCGACGACCTCACTTATCTGCACGGTAAGCCGCAAAGTACCGGCGTGCTGAAAGCCAACCCGGAAGATTTCGTGGTGGTGGAAGATTTGGGCTTTGAACCGGACGGGGAAGGCGAGCACATTCTGGTACGCATTCTGAAAAACGGCTGCAACACCCGTTTTGTGGCAGAAGCGCTGGCAAAATACCTTAAAATCCACGCGCGCGAAGTGAGCTTCGCCGGGCAAAAAGATAAACATGCGGTCACCGAGCAGTGGCTGTGCGCCCGGATGCCGGGCAACGCGATGCCGGACCTGAGCCAGTTCCGACTGGAGGGGTGCCAGGTGCTGGAGTATGCCCGCCATAAGCGCAAGTTGCGTCTGGGGGCCCTGAAGGGCAACGCCTTTACCCTGGTACTGCGGGAAGTGAGCCACCGTGACGAGGTAGAAAAGCGCCTCACCGCCATCAACGAGCAGGGGGTGCCTAACTACTTTGGCGCCCAGCGTTTTGGTATTGGCGGCAGCAACCTGCAGGGGGCGCTGCGCTGGGCGCAGAGCAACGCGCCGGTGCGCGACAGGAATAAACGCAGTTTTTGGTTGTCGGCGGCCCGCAGCGCGTTGTTTAATCAGATTGTCAGCGAACGTCTGAAAAAACCGGACGCGAATCAAGTTGTTGTCGGCGATGCGCTACAATTAGCGGGACGCGGCAGCTGGTTCGTGGCAACAAGCGACGAGATGGCCGACCTGCAGGCGCGCGTCGCTAACAAAACGCTGATGATCACCGCCCCTCTCCCGGGTACCGGAGAGTGGGGAAGTGCGGGTGACGCGCTCTGTGCGGAGCAGGCGGCCGTTGCCAACGCTACGGAATTACAATCTTTGCTGGTGCGGGAAAAGGTCGAAGCGGCACGCCGGGCGATGCTGCTCTATCCGCAACAGCTGAACTGGAACTGGTGGGATGACGTAACCCTCGAGTTACGATTCTGGCTGCCGGCAGGCAGCTTTGCCACCAGTGTTGTCAGGGAACTTATCAACACTTCGGGTGACTATGCGAATATTGCTGAGTAACGATGACGGGATCCACGCCCCGGGCATCCAGACGCTGGCCAGGCATCTGCGTGAGTTTGCAGAGGTGCAGGTCGTTGCTCCCGATCGTAACCGCAGCGGTGCCTCCAACTCGTTAACGCTGGAGTCGTCGCTTCGCACCTTTACCCTGGAAAATGGCGATATTTCCGTGCAGATGGGTACCCCCACCGACTGCGTCTTCCTTGGCGTGAACGCGCTAATGCGCCCGCGCCCTGACGTGGTAGTTTCCGGCATTAACGCCGGGCCGAACCTCGGCGATGACGTGATCTATTCCGGCACCGTCGCCGCCGCCATGGAGGGCCGCCATCTCGGTTTCCCGGCCCTCGCGGTCTCCCTTAATGGCCATCAGCATTACGACACCGCCGCCGCCGTTACCTGCACCATTCTGCGTGCCCTGAGCCGCGAGCCGCTGCGCACCGGGCGGATTCTCAACATTAACGTGCCCGATTTACCTCTCGATCAGATTAAAGGCATCCGCGTTACCCGCTGCGGGAGTCGCCATCCGGCAGACAAAGTCATCCCCCAGCAGGATCCGCGCGGCAATACCCTTTACTGGATAGGGCCGCCGGGCGAGAAGTGCGACGCCGGGCCGGACACCGATTTTGCCGCCGTTGATGAGGGCTACGTGTCGGTCACGCCTTTGCATGTGGATTTAACCGCCTATAGCGCGCAGGATGTAGTATCAGACTGGCTGGATCGTGCCGGAGTGGACGGGCAATGGTAAGTAACCGTGTACAAACCCTTTTAAATCAGCTTCGTGCTCAGGGTATCCGCGATGAGAAGGTGCTCGACGCCCTCACGCGGGTGCCACGCGAGAAGTTTGTTGACGAGGCGCTTGAGCACAAAGCGTGGGAAAACGTTGCCCTGCCGATTGGCCAGGGACAGACCATCTCGCAGCCCTATATGGTGGCGCGTATGACCGAGCTGTTAGAGCTGACGCCAGACTCCCGCGTGCTGGAGATCGGCACCGGCTCCGGCTACCAGACGGCCATTCTGGCCCACCTGGTGCAGCGCGTCTGTTCGGTTGAACGTATTAAAGGGTTGCAGTGGCAGGCGCGCCGTCGCCTGAAACAACTTGATTTACATAATGTTTCAACACGTCATGGTGATGGGTGGCAAGGTTGGCAGGCACGCGCCCCTTTTGATGCCATCATTGTGACGGCAGCACCGCCCGAAATCCCGGTTGCGCTCTTATCGCAGCTGGATGACGGCGGCATTCTCGTTTTGCCGGTGGGCGACGAACAGCAGCAGCTGAAGCGTGTTCGTCGGCGTGGCGACGAGTTCATTATCGATACCGTGGAAGCCGTGCGTTTTGTGCCTCTGGTCAAGGGGGAACTGGCCTGAGACTCAGATTTTTCCAGGGTTATTCAGGCCAATTCAGCGTATGGTGAAGGCGCACAAGATTCGTGCCTGCACGGATAATTTTAAGTGACTGGTAATTATCATATTCCTGGGGGATAAATGAGCGCGGGAAGCCCAAAATTCACCATCAGCCGTGTTGCGGCATTATCACTGGTTTCACTCTGGCTGGCGGGATGTTCTTCTTCAGATAACGCCCCTGCGCCGGTGAGCTCCGTGGGCGGCAATAGCGGTTCAGGTAACACATCCAGTGGTATGCTGATCACCCCGCCGCCGAAGATGGGCAGCACGACAGCACAACAAACTCCGCAAATTCAGCCTGTCCAGGCACCGGTTATCCAGCCAACGCAGATTCAGCCAGTAGATCAACCTGTTCAGACCGAAAATGGCCGCATTGTGTATAACCGCAAGTATGGGAACATTCCGAAAGGTAGCTATACGGGCGGAAGTACCTACACCGTTAAACGTGGCGATACCTTGTTCTATATTGCCTGGATTACCGGGAACGATTTCCGCGATCTGGCGCAGCGAAATAACGTAGAAGCCCCGTATGGCCTGAATGTCGGCCAGACGCTGCAGGTAGGTAACGCGACGGGTAAACCGCTTACGCCAGGCAATACCGTTTCAGCGGCAGATGTCTCTGCGCAAAATAACAGCGTGACGCCTGCACAAAAATCAAGCACGGTGGTTGCTTCACAACCTGTAATTACGTATTCTGAGGACTCAGGTGAACAGAGTGCTAACAAGATGTTGCCGAATAATACTGGGACTGCGACCGTGGTCACAGCACCGGTTACGGCACCTGTGGTTAGTTCAACCGTGCCGACAGCCAGCAGTGTAACGTCCAGCTCGCCGATTGCTTCATGGCGCTGGCCGACTGATGGCAAGGTTATCGAGAACTTCTCTTCCTCCGAGGGGGGAAATAAAGGGATCGATATCGCAGGCAGTAAGGGACAGGCTATCATCGCGACCTCAGACGGACGCGTTGTGTATGCCGGTAACGCACTGCGCGGTTACGGTAATCTTATTATCATAAAACACAACGATGATTACCTGAGTGCCTACGCCCATAACGATACGATGCTGGTCCGGGAACAACAAGAAGTTAAGGCGGGGCAGAAAATAGCTACCATGGGTAGCACCGGAACCAGTTCTACACGCTTGCATTTTGAAATTCGTTACAAGGGGAAATCCGTAAACCCGCTGCAATATTTACCGCAGCGATAATTTGGCGGGACCAACCACTTCGGTTGTCTCGTTCAGGGATCACGGGTAGGAGCCACCTTTATGAGTCAGAATACGCTGAAAGTTCATGATTTAAATGAAGACGCGGAATTTGATGAGAACGGAGCTGAGGTTTTCGACGAGAAAGCCTTAGTAGAAGAGGAACCCAGTGATAACGATTTAGCTGAAGAAGAGCTGTTATCGCAGGGTGCCACACAACGTGTGCTTGACGCGACTCAGCTTTACCTTGGGGAGATCGGATACTCCCCACTGTTAACAGCAGAAGAGGAAGTTTATTTCGCGCGTCGTGCACTGCGTGGTGATGTCGCTTCACGCCGCCGCATGATTGAAAGTAACCTGCGTCTGGTTGTGAAGATTGCCCGTCGTTACAGCAATCGTGGTCTGGCACTGCTGGATCTGATTGAAGAGGGCAACCTGGGGCTGATCCGTGCGGTTGAGAAGTTTGACCCTGAACGTGGGTTCCGTTTCTCAACTTACGCCACCTGGTGGATCCGACAGACTATCGAACGGGCAATCATGAACCAAACCCGTACGATCCGCCTGCCGATTCACATCGTTAAAGAGCTGAACGTCTATCTGCGTACTGCGCGCGAGTTGTCCCATAAGCTGGACCACGAGCCAAGTGCGGAAGAGATTGCCGAGCAGCTGGATAAACCGGTGGATGACGTAAGCCGTATGCTGCGTCTCAACGAGCGTATTACCTCGGTTGACACCCCGCTGGGTGGCGATTCCGAAAAAGCACTGCTGGACATCCTGGCCGATGAGAAAGACAACGGTCCGGAAGACACCACGCAGGACGATGACATGAAGCAGAGCATCGTCAAATGGCTGTTCGAACTGAACGCCAAACAGCGTGAAGTGCTGGCACGCCGTTTCGGCCTGCTGGGCTATGAAGCTGCGACACTGGAAGATGTTGGCCGTGAAATCGGTCTGACTCGTGAACGTGTTCGTCAGATTCAGGTTGAAGGTCTGCGTCGCCTGCGTGAAATCCTGCAGGGGCAAGGGCTGAATATCGAAGCGCTGTTCCGCGAGTAAGCAACTTTTCGTTAAAAAGGCCGGTCGAAAGACCGGCCTTTTTTTTGCCTCACGGATGGGCGGTCTCGTGCAGCAGGCGCCAGGTTATCGCTCTCTCATTCTGGTGCAGAACGGCGGTAGACCAGCGTACGTTTACCGGCTGGTCCGGGCGGGTCTGGGTTTCACGGTAGTTCACCACCGCGCCGTTCTCCCACTGCGTGACCACCGTTAGTGCGTCAAGAGCGATCTTCAGCCCTGGTCGGCCTGCGCCCTGGCTGGCAAAAAAAGCGGCCACTGCCGCATAATCCAGGCAGGCGCCCGTTGGGGCAACCATGGTAAAATCCTCGCCAAAGCGCGACAGCAGCACCTCCAGCGTTCCCTCCCTCTTACCCAGCCATTTCTCAATAAGTACGTGCGCGTCGATAATTTCCTGAATATAGCGGTTCATTGCTTCTCCTTCTGCAGGTCGATAACGACCCTCCGGTTATTAAATTTCAGAAGTGCCACGGCGGGGATCAGAGTGATGGCCGCGGCGATAAAAAATATACTGTGCCATGCTGCCAGCGGCGAAAAGCGCTGCTGCAACTGGCCGAGCAGGAGCGTTAGCAGCGTGGCCCCGGCAAAAAAACTCAGCTGGCGATTGAGGTTCCACAGGGCGCTGGCATCGGGCATATCATCATGATGTATTGTCAAAAAAGCGCAGCTCTGTGCGGCGCTGCTGCACAAACTTCCCCCTGAGCCCATCAGGGCAAAGGCGACAAGCGGCAGGCTATGGGAAGGGGCCGCACCGACAAAGGTTAATAACGCAATGCCCGCTGCCTGCAGCAGACAGCCGGTCAGAATGAGCGGGCGCGGGCCGGTGTGGTTAAATAATTTGCCGGTTGCCATAATCGCCGCAAACGAAGCTGCTGACCAGGGGAGCATCAGCGCTCCGGTCAGCGCGGGAGCGAGCTTTACCACGCTCTGAAGATAGAACATGCTCACCAGATTGACGCCGATAAACATTCCCGGCACGCACAAATAGACCAGCATTGAAAATCGCAGCAGCGGGTTGGCCAGCAGTGGCAGGTGCAGCCACCGGCCGGAAAGGCGCACCGGCTCGTCGTTTTTTAACCAGACTATTGCCAGCAGCAGCGTGAGAAGGGCCGTGGGAAGGGGGGCGAAGAAAATCCACCGCCAGCCGAAGGACTGCACCAGCAGCCCGCCGACGGCCGGAGAGGCGGCGGGCGCCAGCAGGGCGATCATCATCACCAGCGACGATAATCTGGCCCGTTCATGGGGCGCAAATTTCTGCCACGTCAGCGCCTGTCCTACCGGGATTAACACTCCTCCTCCCATCCCCTGAACGATCCGCCACGCGATCAGGCTCTCCAGCGAGCCCGAGAGGCCGGCCGCTGCACCCGCCAGCGTAAACAGGCCAAGAGAAAGAATGAACACCCGCCGTGCGCCGAAGAAGCGCGTGAGCGATGCGCTAAAGGGGATCGCCAGCGTAAGCCCGGCGATATAACCATTGCTCACCCATGCCAGGGTTGCGGGGGAGGCATCAAGGGCGGTCGCCATGGCGGGAAAGGCGACGCTGGCGATAAACATATTAATCAGGTCGAGAAAGAAACCCAGCAGATAGACTGCCGCGACTTTGCTGCGGTAGGTCATTTTTATTCCTCCATTAAGAGGGCGTAATCTATCCGGCGAAAGGCGGGAGATAAACGGCGGACGCAGCGATATACTGTCAAATCTATTTTGACAATGCCGGACCCTACGATGCTGAATTTGCAGCGAATGACCCTCTTTGCCGCGGTGGTTGACAGCGGAAGTTTCACCGCAGCGGCGCAGAACCTGGGGCTCACCAAAGCCGTGGTCAGCTTTAACGTTCGCCAGCTTGAAAAGGAGCTCGGCGTGACGCTGTTAATCCGCTCGACGCGGCAGCTTACCCTGACCGAGCCGGGGCAGCTTTTTTACCAGCGCGGCGTAGCTCTGTTAAAAGAGGCCGAATGTCTGCAGGACGATGTGCGGACCAACCATACCGGGTTGAGCGGCTCTCTGCGTATCACCACCACGCCGGAGTTCGGTGCGCAGGTGGTTATCCCGCTGCTGGCTGAGTTTTGTCAGCTTCACCCCGGGCTGCGGGTACGGCACGCCTCTTCTTCCCGCCATGAGGATCTTATCTCCGAGCGGTTTGATGTCGCCATTCGCCTCGGCACCCTGGCCGACTCCCGCTACCACGCCGCGCTGATTTCTCGTTTCGCTATTTTGCCGGTGGCGTCCCCGGGCTGGCAGGAAAGGCATCGGGTGGATTCCCTGCAGGCGCTGGCCAGCGCCCCCTGGATAATCCACGAGCGCCTGCCCACGCCGCTGCGCTGGGAGGTCACCCATCAGGCGGGGCAGCGGGAAACGCTGGAAATAAGTAGCACGCCGCAGATTGTCGCCGACAGCGCGCAGGCGCTGATGGCCTTTGCGCGTGCGGGGAGTGGGGTGGCGTTACTGCCGGAATGGCTGGTGAAGGAGGCGATAGCGCAGGGGGAGCTGGTGCAGCTGCTTCCTGACTACCGTTTTAGCCGCCAGGGCGTTTATGCGCTCTATCCCGATGCGCAGCACGTTCCCGCCAGGGTACGCACCTTCATCGATTTTTTGCGCCAGCGGATGGGCTAGTCGTCCATCATTTTTTGTATCAGCGCAGAGAACTGCGCGCGTTCATCCTCGCTTAAGCGGCCCAGAAAGGCCTCATCCACGCCGCTACTGACCGGCCGGCTGCGGGCGAGCAGCGCTGCTCCCTCCGGCGTCAAAAACACAAAGCGGCGGCGTTTGTCCGCCGGATCCTGCTCGCGCTTTACCAGCCCGCGGGCTTCCATCCGGCTGAGCATTTCGGCGAGGGTCGCTTTGGTGCTTACCGCCACTTCGGTTAAGGCCACCTGTTCTATTCCCGGATGTTCGGCAATGGATCGCATAACCGCATACTGCGGCTTTGTCAGTTCAGGCAGAGCATGCTGCCAGCGCGCCGTATGCTGCTGAAAAAGCTGGCGTAACAGGTGGAACGCCTCTTGTCGTAGTTTCATGAACACTCCGGCTTACTCATCATGCACCTATGATAGCCCTAATCGCGCGGGAAATTAACGCGGCGATTTTTAACCGCGGGTGCGATCGTGTGCGAACGATCTTGTCAGCCAGCCCGATCGGGTGTAGGGTTATCTTAATGTTCGTATACGAACAAAAAGATTAAGAGGTAATGAATGAGATTGATCGTTGGAATGACCGGCGCAACGGGCGCCCCCCTGGGCGTGGCGCTGCTTCAGGCATTGCGTGAGATGCCGGAGGTGGAGACCCACCTGGTAATGTCGAAATGGGCCAAAACCACCATCGAGCTGGAGACGCCTTTCAGCGCCAGAGAGGTGGCCGCGCTGGCGGATGTAGTCCATAGCCCGGCCGATCAGGCTGCGACCATCTCATCGGGCTCTTTTCGTACCGACGGCATGATTGTCATTCCCTGCAGCATGAAAACGCTGGCGGGTATCCGCGCAGGCTATGCCGAGGGGCTGGTGGGACGCGCCGCCGACGTGGTGCTCAAAGAGGGGCGCAGGCTGGTGCTGGTTCCGCGTGAAACGCCGCTTAGCACCATTCATCTGGAGAATATGCTGGCGCTCTCCCGGATGGGGGTGGCGATGGTGCCGCCGATGCCCGCGTATTACAACCACCCGCAAACCGCCGATGACATTACCCAGCACATTGTGACCCGCGTACTTGACCAGTTTGGCCTTGAGCATAAAAAAGCGCGCCGCTGGCAGGGTTTGCAGGGGGCAAAGCATTTTTCACAGGAGAATGAAGATGGCATTTGATGATTTAAGAAGCTTTTTGCAGGCGCTTGATGAGCAAGGGCAACTGCTGAAAATTGAAGAAGAGGTCAACGCCGAGCCGGATCTGGCGGCGGCCGCTAACGCCACCGGGCGTATTGGCGACGGCGCGCCGGCCCTGTGGTTTGATAATATTCGCGGCTTTACCGACGCCCGGGTCACCATGAACACCATCGGCTCCTGGCAGAACCACGCCATCTCTATGGGGCTGGCACCAAATACGCCGGTCAAAAAGCAGATCGATGAGTTTATCCGTCGCTGGGATAACTTCCCCGTCGCGCCAGAGCGGCGTGCGAACCCGGCCTGGGCAGAAAACAGCGTCGATGGCGATGAGATTAACCTGTTCGACATTTTGCCGCTCTTTCGCCTGAACGACGGCGACGGTGGTTTTTATCTGGATAAGGCCTGCGTGGTCTCCCGGGATCCGCTCGATCCCGACAACTTCGGCAAGCAGAACGTCGGCATCTACCGCATGGAGGTGAAAGGCAAGCGCAAGCTGGGCCTGCAGCCGGTACCGATGCATGATATCGCGCTGCATCTGCACAAAGCGGAGGAGCGCGGCCAGGATCTGCCGATTGCCATCACCCTGGGCAACGATCCTATCATCACCCTGATGGGGGCGACGCCGCTGAAATACGATCAGTCAGAGTACGAGATGGCCGGTGCGCTGCGCGAAAGCCCGTACCCCATTGCCACGGCCCCCCTTACCGGCTTCGACGTGCCCTGGGGGTCAGAAGTGATCCTCGAAGGGGTTATTGAAGGGCGCAAGCGCGAAATCGAAGGGCCCTTCGGCGAGTTTACCGGCCACTACTCCGGCGGGCGCAACATGACCGTGGTGCGCATTGATAAGGTCTCTTACCGCACTAAACCCATTTTCGAGTCGCTCTACCTGGGCATGCCCTGGACCGAGATCGACTATCTGATGGGGCCGGCCACCTGCGTGCCGCTCTACCAGCAGCTGAAGGCCGAGTTCCCGGAAGTGCAGGCGGTGAACGCCATGTACACCCACGGCCTGCTGGCGATTATCTCCACCAAAAAACGCTACGGCGGCTTTGCCCGCGCGGTCGGCCTGCGCGCCATGACCACCCCGCACGGTCTGGGCTACGTGAAGATGGTGATTATGGTAGATGAAGATGTGGATCCCTTTAACCTGCCGCAGGTGATGTGGGCGCTTTCGTCCAAGGTGAACGCGGCGGGCGATCTGGTGCAGCTGCCGAATATGTCGGTACTGGAGCTCGATCCAGGTTCAAGCCCGGCGGGGATCACCGACAAGCTGATTATCGACGCCACCACCCCGGTTGCGCCGGATAACCGTGGACATTACAGCCAGCCGGTACAGGATCTGCCTGAAACCAAAGCCTGGGCAGAAAAGCTGACCGCCATGCTGGCCGCACGTAAATAAGGAGGAGAGAATGATTTGTCCACGCTGTGCCGATGAACATATTGAGATGATGGCGACATCACCGGTGAAAGGGGTCTGGACGGTGTACCAGTGCCAGCACTGTCTTTATACCTGGCGCGATACCGAGCCGCTGCGCCGCACCAGCCGCGAGCACTATCCTGAAGCGTTTCGTATGACGCAGAAAGATATCGACGAGGCGCCGCAGGTGCCGACCATTCCGCCGTTACTGGCAGAAGATAAACGCTAATAAAAGCAAAACGGCAACCCTGGGGTTGCCGTTTTTGATGTTTGCCCTCTCTCTGTGGGAGAAGGGCGGGGAGCGGATCGCAGAGATCTACACCAGATTCTTCAGGCGATAGATCCACTCCAGCGCCTGACGCGGGGAGAGGGAGTCCGGATCGAGATTTTCCAGCGCCTCTATCGCCGGAGAGGTCTCTTCGGCGGGCATCAGGAGCGACATCTGCGTGCCGTCCACCTGGGTTGCCGCCGCGTTCGGCGACAGGCTTTCCAGCTCGCGCAGCTTCTGGCGCGCACGCTTAATCACCTCTTTTGGCACGCCGGCCAGGGCGGCAACCGCCAGACCGTAGCTCTTGCTGGCCGCGCCATCCTGCACGCTGTGCATAAAGGCGATGGTATCGCCGTGCTCCAGCGCATCCAGATGGACGTTTGCAACCCCCTCCATTTTTTCCGGCAGCTGGGTCAGCTCGAAATAGTGGGTGGCAAAGAGCGTCAGCGCTTTGATTTTATTCGCCAGGTTCTCTGCGCAGGCCCACGCCAGCGACAGGCCGTCGTAGGTTGAGGTACCGCGCCCGATTTCGTCCATCAGCACCAGGCTGTTTTCCGTGGCGTTATGCAGAATATTGGCGGTTTCGGTCATCTCAACCATAAAGGTGGAGCGCCCGCTGGCTAGATCGTCCGCTGCGCCCACGCGGGTGAAGATGCGATCCACAGGGCCAATTTCGACTTTCTGCGCCGGTACATAGCTGCCGATATAGCTCAACAGCGCAATCAGCGCCGTCTGGCGCATATAGGTACTTTTACCGCCCATGTTCGGGCCGGTGATGATCAGCATCCGGCGCTGGGGCGAGAGATGCAGAGGGTTAGCGATAAACGGCTCGTTCAGCACCTGCTCCACCACCGGATGGCGGCCTTCGGTAATGCGAATGCCGGGCTTATCGCTGAAGGTCGGGCAGCAGTAGTTGAGGGTATCGGCACGCTCCGCCAGGTTGACCAGCACGTCCAGCTCGGCCAGCGCGCTGGCGCTGAGCTGCAGGTCGCCCAGGTGCGGCATCAGCGTATCAAAGAGCGCGTCGTAGAGCTGTTTTTCCAGCGCCAGGGCTTTCCCTTTGGAGGTGAGTACTTTGTCTTCATACTCTTTCAGCTCCGGAATGATATAGCGCTCGGCGTTTTTCAGCGTCTGGCGACGAACATAGTGGATAGGCGCCAGGTGGCTCTGCCCGCGGCTGATCTGAATGAAGTAGCCGTGAACGGCGTTATAGCCAACTTTTAAGGTATCCAGTCCCAAGCGCTCGCGCTCGCGGATCTCCAGCTTATCAAGGTAGTCCGTTGCCCCATCGGCCAGCGCGCGCCACTCGTCGAGCTCTTCGTTATAGCCCAGGGCGATCACGCCGCCGTCGCGCACCAGCACCGGCGGGGCTTCCACCACCGCACGCTCCAGCAGCTCGCGCAGCTCGCTGAACTCGCCCATCGCCTCGCGCAGTTTCTGCACCGGCGCGCTCTGCACCTCTGCCAGCATTTCCCGCAGCAGCGGCAGCTGCTGGAACGCGTGGCGCATACGTGCCAGGTCGCGCGGACGGGCGGTGCGCAGGGCCAGACGCGCCAGAATACGCTCAAGGTCGCCTACCTGGCGCAGCACCGGCTGCAATTCGCTATAGCGATCCTGCAGCGCCGCAATGGTCTGCTGACGCCCGAGAAGCGTGGCTGTGTCGCGCACCGGCATATGCAGCCAGCGTTTGAGCATACGGCTACCCATGGGGGTAACGGTGCTGTCGAGCACGGCGGCGAGGGTGTTCTCGATACCACCGGCCAGGTTCTGGGTGATCTCCAGATTGCGGCGCGTGGCAGCATCCATAATGATGCTGTCCTGCTGGCGCTCCATGGTGATGGAGCGAATATGTGGCAGGGCGGTGCGCTGGGTATCTTTAACGTACTGCAACAGACAGCCAGCGGCACAGAGGCCGCGCGGCGCATTTTCCACGCCGAAACCGATCAGATCCCGGGTGCCAAACTGCAGGTTGAGCTGCTGGCGCGCGGTGTCGATTTCGAACTCCCACAGCGGACGGCGGCGCAGGCCGCGGCGGCCGTCAATCAGCCCCATCTCGGCAAAGTCTTCTGCATAGAGCAGCTCCGCCGGATTGGTGCGCTGCAGCTCGGCGGCCATGGTTTCGCGGTCGGCCGGTTCGCTCAGGCGAAAACGACCCGAGCTGATATCCAGGGTGGCGTAACCAAAACCTTTGCTGTCCTGCCAGATAGCGGCGAGCAGGTTATCCTGCCGCTCCTGCAGCAGCGCTTCATCGCTGATGGTGCCGGGGGTGACGATACGCACCACTTTGCGCTCAACGGGGCCTTTGGAGGTGGCCGGATCGCCAATCTGTTCGCAGATAGCGACCGATTCACCCTGATTCACCAGCTTCGCCAGGTAGTTTTCAACCGCATGGTGGGGAATGCCCGCCATCGGGATCGGCTCGCCAGCGGAGGCGCCGCGTTTGGTCAGGGAGATGTCGAGCAGCTGGGATGCCCGTTTCGCATCGTCATAAAAGAGCTCGTAAAAGTCGCCCATCCGGTAAAACAGCAGAATCTCCGGATGCTGTGCTTTCAGCTTCAGGTACTGCTGCATCATGGGGGTATGCGCGTCGAAATTGTCGGTCATGGTCATGGAGTGATGATGTCCATTTCTTTGAAAATAGAGCGCGTTGAGCGCCGCAAGGGTCATGAATTGCGGCTATTGTCGCATGAAAAAATGGCCCGGCGCAGCAAAATGTCACCGCTTTATGCTGCGCTATCGCCCACCAGTTGGATCACGATTTTACCCTGTTCAACGCACAGTTGAACCCGGGAGTGGGTCTTAAAGCCCGCCTCTTCCAGCCAGTCGCCCTTCAGATTTAGCGCCGCGTGCACGCTATACCTTCTGGGCATTTTGGTGCGGCGATCTTCATGACGCCTTCTGTATGACCCGACGGTTAACTGACGATAAGGCTTAACAGCTTTTAATACCGGCATAACGGCCTCCTTTCCCTCTAAGACGCATCAATAAAACACCTGTATAAAATGCCAGTAAAAGCGGCGCGAAACAAACGCAGAACTGCGAGAGGCCTTCAGGAAATGCAATGCAACAACTGAAAGCGGGCTGAAATGCGGGAGCGAAACGGGTATTATAAATGCAACTTATAAATCGGTACGCTGTTATGTCAGGAAAACGCATTACTCGCGAAAAAGAGACCATCCGCAAAATGATCGCCCTGTACGAGGCGCTATGCCCGCAGGCGGTGAAAGAGGCGGGGCATTATCAGGCGCTGAATGCTTACGCCGATAAACGTCTGAATAAGTGCGTGTTCGGCGAGGAGAAACCGGCCTGTAAGCAGTGCCCGGTACACTGTTACCAGCCGGTTAAACGCGAAGAGATGAAGCAGGTGATGCGCTGGGCCGGGCCGCGGATGCTCTGGCATCACCCCATTCTCACCGTTCGCCATCTTATTGACGATCGCCGCCCGGTGCCCGAACTGCCGGAAAAATACCGTCCGAAAAAGTAGCGCTCAGCGCCCGATGGGGCAGCAGATAACCATCATGGCGACTGCACTGCGGAACAGGGCCAGACCGGGCGACGAGGCGTCGCCCGGTAGCCAGAGGTTAGTCCAGGTCAGCCCCGTTGCTGGCGATCACTTTCTTATACCACCAGAACGATTTCTTGCGCGTGCGGTTCAGGGTGCCGTTGCCCTCGTCGTCGCGATCTACAAAGACAAAGCCGTAGCGTTTGCTCATCTCGCCCGTGGAGGCCGACACCAGATCGATACAGCCCCAGCTGGTGTAGCCCATCAGCGGGATGCCGTCTTCAATGGCGTCACCCATGGCGCGAATATGCTCGCGCAGGTAGCTGATGCGGTAGTCGTCATTGATCTCGCCGTTAGCATCAGGCTCGTCCTTCGCCCCCAGGCCGTTCTCCACCAGGAACAGCGGCTTCTGATAGCGGTCGTACATCATGTTCATGGTGATGCGCAGCCCCAGCGGATCGATCCCCCAGCCCCACTCGCTCACCTCAATGTGCGGGTTACGCAGAGACTTGACGATATTGGCGGCGCTGGTGTTGCCGGCGTTCATATCGGCGGAGGCGCAGCGCGAGGCGTAATAGCTGAATGAGACAAAATCGACAGTGTTCTTAAGCAGTTCGTCATCACCGGGATCTTTGACAATCACCACCCCTTTCTCGCGGAACAGGCGGGCCGAGTAGGCCGGGTAGCTGCCGCGCGCCTGCACGTCGATAAAGAACAGATTTTCGCGATCTTTCTCCAGCGCCATCCATACGTCTTCCGGCTTGCAGGAGTAAGGGTAGAAGTTGCCCCCCGCCAGCATGCAGCCCACCTGGTTTTCCGGGTTCACCTCGTGGGCGATTTTGGTCGCCAGGGCGCTGGCTACCAGCTCGTGGTGCGCCGCCTGGTACTTCACCTGATCTTCGTTTTCGCCCTCTTCAAACACCAGCCCGGCACCGGAGAAGGGGCTGTGCAGCATGATGTTGATTTCGTTGAAGGTGAGCCAGTACTTCACCAGCCCGTTAAATTCTTCAAAACAGGTGCGGGCATAGCGGGCAAAGAGATCGACCATTTTGCGGTTGCGCCAGGAGCCGTACTCGGTCACCAGGTGCATCGGCACGTCGAAGTGGCAGAGCGTTACCAGCGGTTCGATATTGTATTTTTTGCACTCTTCAAATACCGCCCGGAAGAAGGCGAGCCCTTCTTTATTAGGCAGCGGCTCATCGCCGTTCGGGTAGAGACGGCTCCAGGCAATAGAGGTGCGGAAGACCGTAAAGCCCATCTCCGCCATCAGGGCGATGTCTTCTTTATAGCGATGATAAAAATCAATCGCGTCGTGGCTCGGGTAAAACTCATCCTCGCGCAGCGCGAAGCGTTTTTCCTTACCGACCTTCACCGCCAGCCGGCTGGCGCCGTGGGGGATCATGTCGACGGTGGTCAGCCCCTTTCCGCCCTCACGGTATGCCCCTTCACTCTGGTTGGCGGCCAGCGCGCCGCCCCATAAAAATCCCTCTGGAAAAACAGCCATTTTTACCTCACTCATTACATTATGCCCGCGCTTCTTTTGCCTGCACCGGTGCGGCCTGCAGGGCGCGGGCTTTTTCCGCGTCATCTTCGACCGGGATATCTTCAAAGCCTAAAATCAGGGTCAGGACAAAGGAGAGCACCACCGCCAGCGCCATCACGCCAAATACCCAGACGATGGTCATCGGGTTGGCCGGATCGAAGAACTGCACGCTGGTAAACAGCCCCGGAGCCGCCATCGAGTGGCTGGCGAGCCCGGCAATACCGGCCACCGCACCGCAGATAAAGCCGCTGATAAGGCTCGCAATCAGCGGGCGTTTCAGGCGCACTGCCACGCCGTACAGCGCCGGTTCCGAGATCCCGGCCATAATGGCGGATGCCGCCGCGGCCAGCGCCGTCTGGCGCAGCTCCGGGTTTTTGGTTTTCCACGCCACCGCCAGCGACGAGCCGCCCAGCGACAGGTTGGCGCCGATTTCCGACGGCATCACCATGCCCTCTTTACCGGTTTCGGCAATGGTCTGAATGATGGTGGGCGTAAAGACGCGGTGCATCCCGGTCATCACCAGCAGCGGCCAGAGCGCGCCCATAATGGCGACCGACAGCCAGCCCAGATAGTCATGAATGGTGTAGACCAGCGCGGAGATAGCGGTACCGATCCAGATCCCCAGCGGCCCAATCAGCACAATGGCCAGCGGCGCGGCAATCAGCACGATCAGCATCGGCTTAAGGAAGTTTTTGGTCACCGCCGGCGTGATGCGATCCACCCAGCGCTCGATATAAGAGAGGCACCAGGTCATCACCAGCGCCGGGATCACCGTGTAGGTGTATTTCACCGCCGTTACCGGAATGAAGGCGAATTCTACATGCTCACCCTGGGCGGCCTTCGCCATCAGCTCGATAAAGCTCGGATGCACCAGCACGCCCGCAATTGCGATCGCCAGCGACATATTGGTTTTGAATTTTACCGCGGCCGAGGCGGCCACCATCAGCGGCAGGAAGAAGAAGGCGCCGTCGCCAATTACCGTCAGGATGGTGAGGGTGGGCGAGCCTTTTGGCAGCGCGCCGGTCATCTCAAGGATCATCGCCAGCAGCTTAACCATCGACCCGCCGATGATCGCCGGGATCAGCGGTGACATGGTGCCGATCAGCGCATCAAGGATCCCGGCGCCAATGCGCTTAAGCGTCAGTTTTTGTGGCCCCTGTGGTGCGGCGGGCTGAAGATCGGTTGGCAGCAGGCCCACCACTTCGCGGTATGCCTGAGAAACGGTATTGCCGATGATCACCTGGCACTGGTTGTCGTTACGCACCACCCCCAGCACGCCGCTGATGCTTTTCAGCGTGGCGCTGTCGATAACGCTCTCGTCTTTCACCACGAAGCGCAGGCGCGTCATGCAGTGGGTGACGGCGGTGATGTTCTCTGCGCCGCCGAGCGCGCTGACTACGGCATTCGCCAGCGCAGCATAGTTTTTGGCCATCGGGTTATATCCTGTTTTAACGGTAAGGTACGGCTTCATCGGACTGCGTGATGAAACTTAGATAGGAAACCGGTTCCACAAAATCATGAAGAGTTTCTTTTAATCAAACAAGACTGCTTTTTGCCCATTTTTTATATTCGTGATGACGATCACCTAAGGCCTCGCGCCGGCGCGATCCCCGCTGCGACAATTATTTTCCGGTGCAGTACACTGCCGCTTATCGGTTTCAGGAGGAAAAGCAGAATGACCACGATGCTGGAAGTGGCGAAGCGGGCAGGGGTGTCGAAGGCAACGGTTTCCCGGGTGCTGTCGGGCAACGGGTACGTGAGCCAGGAGACAAAAGAGCGGGTCTTTAAGGCGATTGAAGAGAGCGGCTACCGCCCTAATTTGCTGGCGCGCAACCTGGCCACCAAACGCACCCAGACCCTTGGGCTGGTGGTGACCAACACCCTCTATCACGGGGTCTACTTTAGCGAGCTGCTGTTCCATGCCGCGCGCATGACCGAAGAGCGGGGCCGCCAGCTGATCCTGGCGGACGGCAAGCACAGCGCCGAAGAGGAGCGCGAGGCGATCCAGTACCTGCTGGATATGCGCTGCGACGCGATCATTATCTACCCGCGTTTTCTCAGCGTGGATGAGCTGGACGAACTTATCCATAAGCACGAGCAGCCGGTGATGGTGCTCAACCGCCGCCTGCGTAAAAACAGCAGCCACTGCGTCTGGTCGGATCATATCGCCTCCAGCCAGGCGGCGGTGGCACAGCTTATTGCCCGTGGTCATCGGGAGATTGCGTTTATTACCGGTTCGCTGGACTCCCCCACCGGCATTGAACGCCTTAGCGGCTATAAAGCGGCGCTGGCGCAGCACAACATCCCGTTGCGCGAGTCGCTGATTGTGGAAGGCAAGTGGAGCCCGGCCAGCGGGGCTGCGGGGGTGGCCACGCTGCTGGCGCGCGGCGAGCGCTTTAGCGCCCTGGTGGCCAGCAACGACGACATGGCGATTGGCGCAATTAAGCAATTGCACGACAGCGGGCTCGCTCTCCCGCAGGCAGTGTCGGTGATCGGCTTTGACGATGTGGCCATCGCCCCCTATATCGTACCGGCGCTCTCCAGCGTGCGGGTGCCGGTGACGGAGATGATCAAAGAGACCATTAACCGGCTGATCTTTATGCTGGACGGGGGCGATTTTACCTTCCGGCAAACCTTCGCCGGTGAGCTGATGCTGCGCGATTCGGTGACGGACGGGCCGCACGCATAAAAAAAGCCCCGGGACATCGGGGCTGCGGATAAAAAATCCAAAGGTTAAGTAAGCGTGGCAGTGAGGGTTAAGCGGGTAAAGATTTCAGCAGGGCGAAGGCCTCCTTCATACGATCTTCGCTGACCACAAAGGCGCGCAGCTGGCCATCGGCGTCGGCGCCTCGGGCCACCATCCCCTGCGGTTCGATGGCGATTTGCCAGCTCAGATCCTGACGCTGGGTCTCCCCGGCCAGGTGCAGCGGCAGCTCCGGCGTTTTCACCTTCACCAGCATGGCCGGGAGCTTCAGCGGCGCGCTGCCGCCGAGCAGGTTTTTCGCCAGGTACATGGCGCTCAGCTGAATCGGCTGCAGGAAAGGCAGGACCTGGCCGTTAATTTCCGCGCAGTCGCCCAGGGCATAGATATCCGGGCGGGTGGTTTGCAGGTAGCTGTCCACCTTCACGCCGCGGTTGGTTTCAGCCCCGGCCCGCTGGGCCAGGCCAATCTCCGGGCGCAGGCCGGTGGCGGCAATCACCACATCCACTTCTACGCTGCGATTGCCATCAAGGGTGACGCGAATACCGCCCTCGGTTTTTGTCAGCCCCTGCAGACAGGATTTCAGCAGCAGATGCACGCCCATGTCGGTCAGACGATGCTGTAAGCGACTGCTCACTTCTGCTGGCATCAGCGCCGACAGAATGCTCGCGGCGTGATCCACCAGGGTAACGGCCTTGCCCGCCCGGCAGAAATCCATCGCCAGCTCGGTGCCAATCAGGCCGCCGCCAACGATCATTACCCGCTGCGCGTCGCGCAGGGTGGTTTCGCTGGCGCGGTACTCCTGCTGGCTGTTTAAGGTGATCATCAGCTCGCGGCCTTCCACCGGCGGGACAAACGCCGCGGCGCCCGTCGCCAGCACCAGCTTGTCGTACTGCCAGCTGTTCTCTTTCGCCTTCACCACCCGGGCATCGGCGTCGATGTCGGTTATCCAGGTATAAGGAAACAGGCGCAGGTTGTACTGTTCGGCGAACTCCCCCGCCGTCTGGCGGGTGAGGTCGTCTGCGCGCTGGCTCTGGCTAATCACGTGGCTTAGGTCAGGCTTGTTGTACTCGTCCATACTGTCTGCCGCGATTAGCGTCAGCGGTACGTCGGGGTCCTGCTTGCGGATATTTTTCACCAGCTGGCGGGCGGCGAAGCCCGAGCCGATAATCACAATACCGTGGTTCATTTTGCCTCCGAAGCCAGTACGTCAAAGACGTCTTTACCGAGCGAACATTCCGGGCAGAGGAAGTTATCCGGCACCTCGCTCCACGGGGTACCCGGGGCGACATCCTGCAGCGGTTCGCCGAGGGTCGGATCGTAAATCCACTGGCAGACGCTGCAC
>DKMV01000063.1:2796-11065 GCA_002469605.1 Leclercia sp. UBA7405 | reverse complement strand
CGGCTCAGGGGACTGGCCCGCATGCAAACATCTCAGAGAAATTTGTTCTTCACAGTCACTCTACCATAGTCAACTGTGAAGTGTTATTCAAAGTTTTGCCCCGTCCTTTCGGTAATGCGACCCTGATCAAGGAGTGCCTGTTCAATGGTCTGCTGGAGCATTTTAATGCGTTGTTCCATGCTCGCCGCGTAATCGCGGGTCTTCGCTTTTTCCTGAGCCAGTTCGTAGCTGATATTCAACGCGGCGATGAAAACCAGCTGCTCAGTATTTGTGACTCTAGTGCGTTCTTTTAGATCTTGCAACCGCTGATTCAGATCGTCCGCAGCCTGATTCAGAGCATCCCTTTGTTCAGGCGGGCAATTCACTCGCAGCGAACGGCCAAATATTTGGATATCGACGGGTTGTGCAGACATGCCACCTTCCTGCTGTTTGACTGCGCTGCCTTCACGGCCACCGGGCTGCGAAGGGGCGACACTATAGCTACCCTGATGTGAACATACAAGCCCTTTTCTGGTGTCACCAGGGTCCAAAGTGGTAGCATATCATGAATATTCCTCCCAATGATGACGAATGCGCATGTCTATACAGAACGAAATGCCTGGTTACAACGAAATTGGCCAGTTACTGAACCAGCAGGGCGTGGGTTTAACGCCGGCTGAAATGCACGGTCTGATCAGCGGGATGCTGTGTGGCGGAAACAACGACAGCTCATGGCTGCCGCTGGTTCACGACCTGACCAACGAAGGCCTGGCCTTTGGCCACGAGCTGGCCGAAGCGCTGCGCAAAATGCACGCCGCCACCAGCGACTCGCTGGAGGACGACGGCTTCCTTTTTCAGCTTTATCTGCCCGATGGCGACGACGTGAGCGTCTTCGACCGTGCGGATGCGCTGGCCGGTTGGGTCAACCATTACCTTTTGGGTCTTGGCGTAACGCAGCCTAAACTGGATAAGGTCACCGGTGAAGCGGGCGAGGCTATCGACGATCTGCGTAACATTGCCCAGCTGGGTTATGACGAAGAGGAAGACCAGGAAGAGCTGGAGATGTCGCTGGAGGAGATTATCGAGTACGTGCGCGTGGCGTCACTGCTCTGCCACGATACCTTTACCCGCGTCACGCCGACAGCACCGGAAGTCCGTAAGCCGACCTTACATTAATTACACCACAGGAGGGTGTCATGACTCAGCAAGAGTATCTTCGTCGCCGTCAGGCGCTGCTGGCCGCAATGGCGCCGGGCAGCGCCGCGCTTATCTTTGCTGCTCCGGAAGCCACGCGCAGCAATGACAGTGAGTATCCCTATCGCCAGAGCAGCGATTTCTGGTACTTCACCGGTTTTAACGAGCCGGAAGCGGTGCTGGTACTGATTAAAAGTGATGACACCCACAACCACAGCGTGCTGTTTAACCGCGTACGCGATCTCACCGCCGAGATCTGGTTTGGCCGCCGCCTGGGCCAGCAGGCCGCGCCGGAAAAACTGGGCGTCGACCGGGCGCTGGCCTTCAGTGAAATTAACGAACAGCTGTTCCAGCTGCTGAACGGCCTTGACGTGGTCTACCACGCGCAGGGTGAGTACGCTTATGCGGACGAGATTGTCTTCGCGGCGCTGGATAAGCTGCGCAAAGGTTCACGCCAGAACCTGAAAGCGCCTGCCAGCATTACCGACTGGCGTCCCGTGGTGCATGAGATGCGCCTGTTTAAATCGGCCGAAGAGCTGGCGGTGATGCGCCGCGCCGGTGAGATCAGCGCCCTGGCGCACACCCGCGCCATGGAGAAATGCCAGCCGGGGATGTTCGAATATCAGCTGGAAGGGGAGATTCTGCATGAGTTCACCCGTCACGGCGCCCGTTTCCCCTCCTATAACACCATTGTTGGCGGCGGCGAGAACGGCTGCATCCTGCATTACACCGAAAATGAGTGCGAGCTGCGCGATGGCGATCTGGTGCTGATTGACGCCGGGTGCGAGTACAAAGGTTATGCGGGAGATATTACCCGCACCTTCCCGGTAAACGGCAAATTCACCCCCGCCCAGCGCGCGGTTTACGATATCGTCCTGCAATCGCTGGAGACGGCGCTGACCCTGTTCCGCCCGGGTACCACCATTCAGGCGGTGACCGTGGAGGTGATCCGCATTATGGTCACCGGCCTGGTCAATCTGGAGATCCTGAAAGGCGATGTGGACCAGCTGATGGCGGATAACGCCCACCGCCCCTTCTTTATGCATGGCCTGAGCCACTGGCTGGGGCTGGATGTCCACGACGTGGGCTATTACGGTCCGGATCGCTCCCGCGTGCTTGAACCCGGCATGGTGCTCACCGTAGAGCCAGGTCTGTACATCGCCCCGGATGCGGACGTGCCTGCGGAGTACCGTGGCATAGGGATCCGCATTGAAGACGATATCGTGATTACCGAATCAGGTAATGAAAACCTCACTGCTACCGTGGTGAAAAAGGCCGACGATATTGAGGCGCTGATGGCGGCGGCACGCTCATGAGTGTGATCATCGTTGGCGGCGGCATGACCGGCGCTACCCTGGCGCTGGCGATCTCCCGACTGACCGAAGGCAAACTGCCGGTACATCTGATTGAGGCCGTGGTGCCGGACAGCAGCGCGCATCCGGGCTTTGATGCCAGGGCCATTGCGCTGGCGCAGGGGACCTGTCAGCAGCTGGCCCGGGTTGGTATCTGGCAGGCGATAGCCGACTGCGCCACGGCAATCAAAACAGTGCACGTCAGCGATCGCGGTCACGCCGGATTTGTCACCCTTGAAGCCCAGGATTATCGCATCGATGCCCTGGGGCAGGTGGTTGAACTTCATGACCTCGGCCTGCGGCTCTTCAGCCTGCTGAAAGAGGCGCCCGGCGTGACTCTGCACTGCCCGGCGCGCGTCGCCAGCTTTACCCGCAGCCAGGAGGCGGTGAGCGTCACCCTTGACGACGGCCAGACGCTGACCGGCGAACTGCTGGTAGCCGCCGATGGCTCGCGCTCGGCGCTGGGCCAGCAGTGCGGCATTCAGTGGCAGCAGCAGCCTTATCACCAGCTGGCGGTTATCGCCAACGTCTCCACCGCGGTGGCCCACGGCGGTCGCGCCTTTGAGCGTTTTACCGAGCATGGGCCTTTAGCCATGCTGCCCATGTCCCAGGGGCGCAGCTCGCTGGTGTGGTGCCATCCGCTGGAAAAAGCGGATGAGATCAAAAGCTGGTCAGACGAACGTTTCTGCGACGAACTGCAAAAAGCCTTCGGCTGGCGGCTGGGGCGTATCATTCATGCCGGCCAGCGCGCGCACTATCCGCTGGCGCTGACCACCGCCTCGCAATCCGTCTCCCATCGCGTTGCGCTGGTGGGCAACGCCGCCCAGACCCTGCATCCCATCGCCGGACAGGGCTTTAACCTCGGGATGCGCGACGTGATGACCCTGGCCGAGATGCTGGCGCAGGCTTACGCCAGCCAGCAGGATTGCGGCGCCTGGTCTTTGCTGTTCCAGTATCAACAGCGCCGTCAGCGCGACAAAGAGGCCACTATCGGCGTGACCGACGGGCTGGTGCATCTCTTTGCCAACCGCTGGGGGCCGCTGGTGGCAGGGCGTAACGCCGGGCTGATGGCGATGGAACTATTCATTCCGGCACGCGATGTGCTGGCGCAGAGGACCCTCGGTTGGGTCGCTCGCTAAGGAGTTATCAAAGTGCAGAATGTTGATGTTGCTATTGTGGGTGGCGGAATGGTGGGGCTGGCGCTGGCCTGCGGTTTGCAGGGCACCGGCCTGCGCGTGGCGGTTCTGGAACAGCAGCCGCCGCAGCCCGTTGCCGCAGATGCCGCACCCGGGCTGCGCGTGTCGGCGATCAACGCCGCCAGTGAAAAACTGCTCACCCGACTTGGCGTCTGGTCCGATATTGTCGCCCGCCGCGCCAGCTGTTATCACGGCATGGAAGTGTGGGACAAAGACAGCTTCGGCCATATCGCTTTTGACGACGAGAGCATGGGCTACAGCCATCTCGGGCATATCGTTGAAAACGCGGTTATCCACCACGCCCTGTGGCAGAAGGCCCGGCAGTGCAGCGATATCAGCCTGATGGCGCCGGCACAGCTGCAGCAGGTGGCGTGGGGCGAGAACGAAGCCTTTATTACCCTGCAAAGCGGCGACATGCTTACCGCGCGTCTGGTGGTGGGGGCCGACGGCGCCAACTCCTGGCTGCGCGAGAAAGCCGATATTCCGCTGACCTACTGGGATTACAACCACCATGCGCTGGTGGCGACTATTCGCACCGTTGAGCCGCACCAGGCCGTGGCGCGGCAGGTATTTCATACCGACGGCATTCTGGCCTTCCTGCCGCTGAGCGATCCGCATCTCTGCTCTATCGTCTGGTCGCTCTCCCCGGAGAAGGCTAAGGAGATGCAGGAGGCCACGCCGGAGGCCTTCAATCAGGCCCTGTGCGTGGCCTTTGATAACAAGCTCGGGCTGTGTACGGTGGAAAGCGAACGCCAGGTCTTCCCGCTGATGGGGCGCTACGCCCGTCAGTTTGCCGCTCACCGTCTGGCGCTGGTGGGCGATGCCGCGCATACCATCCATCCGCTGGCCGGGCAGGGGGTGAACCTCGGCTTTATGGACGCCGCTGAGCTGGTGGACGAGCTGCGTCGTCTGCACCGGCAGGGCAAGGATATTGGTCAGCATCTCTATCTGCGCCGCTACGAGCGCAGCCGCAAACACAGCGCGGCGATGATGCTGGCAGGCATGCAGGGGTTCCGGGAGCTCTTTGCCGGGGCTAATCCGGCGAAAAAACTGCTGCGCGATGTGGGCCTCAAGCTGGCCGACACCCTTCCTGGCGTAAAACCGCAGCTCCTTCGCCAGGCGATGGGTCTGAACGATCTGCCGGAGTGGCTGCGCTAATATCGATCCCCGTCACACTTTATTCTCCCGGCCTGCGGGCCGGTTCTCGCCTCTCATTTGAAATAATCTAATTTCACCGCGTTTTTCGCATTAGATAAACTAATGTGCTGTTTTTTATGTTGTGGAAAATCCTCCCTTTTTTCCAGATTAAAAACCACCTTCAGCTAAATCAAAGCGCAGTCGCCATAGATTTGTGCGGCCCTTATCGCATTAATCCAGTGAATAACTCTGTAGGCTTTCGGCGTCGATTTGGTCATAAGCTAATGTGATGGCCCATTCTGACTTATGGTTTGCCGCCGTTTTCGGTGGTAAGTTCAGAGGAAAGAGAACGTTTGCGTCGACATCCAGGAGTGATGCCGATGCCAGGTTTCGTGGCGGTAAAAACGGCGCGAAACGCATGATAGCCCCGCTTATTCAACGAGGAAAAGATGGCTCAACAGACTCCTTTGTACGACCAGCACCAGCAGTGTGGCGCGCGCATGGTGGATTTCCATGGCTGGATGATGCCGCTGCATTACGGATCGCAAATCGATGAGCATCACGCGGTGCGCACCGATGCCGGTATGTTCGACGTCTCTCACATGACCATTGTCGATCTGCGCGGGGGCCGCACCCGGGAATTTTTACGTTATCTGCTGGCCAACGACGTGGCAAAGCTAAAAACCCCCGGCAAGGCGCTCTACTCCGGGATGCTGAATGCCTCCGGCGGCGTCATTGATGACCTGATCGTCTACTACCTCTCTGAAGATTTCTTCCGCCTCGTTGTTAACTCCGCCACCCGCGAAAAAGACCTCGCCTGGGTAACCCAACACGCCGAGCCTTACGGCATTGAGATCACCGTCCGCGATGACCTGGCGCTGATTGCGGTGCAGGGGCCAAACGCGCAGGCGAAAGCCGCCTCCCTGTTCAGCGACGAACAGCGTCAGGCCACCGAGGGGATGAAACCCTTCTTCGGCGTGCAGGCGGGGGATCTCTTTATCGCTACTACCGGCTATACCGGTGAAGCGGGCTACGAAATTGCCCTGCCAAACGAGAAAGCCGCCGATTTCTGGCGGGCACTGGTAGAAGCGGGCGTGAAGCCGGCGGGTCTCGGCGCGCGCGATACGCTGCGTCTGGAAGCGGGCATGAATTTATACGGCCAGGAGATGGACGAAGGCGTCTCTCCGCTGGCGGCCAATATGGGCTGGACCATTGCCTGGGAGCCGGCCGACCGCGACTTTATCGGCCGCGAAGCGCTGGAGATGCAGCGTGAAAAAGGCACCGAACAGCTGGTAGGCCTGGTGATGACCGAAAAAGGCGTGCTGCGCGGCGAACTGCCGGTGCGCTTTACCGACGCGGATGGCAATCATCGCGAAGGCGTTATTACCAGCGGCACCTTCTCCCCGACTCTCGGCTACAGCATTGCGCTGGCGCGCGTGCCGGCCGGCATTGGCGAGACCGCCATCGTGCAGATCCGCAATCGCGAAATGCCGGTCAAAGTGACCAAACCGATTTTTGTTCGCGCCGGTAAACCGGTCGCCTAACTATTTTTATCAGGAGAATTTCCATGAGCAATGTGCCAGCAGAACTGAAGTACAGCAAAGAACACGAGTGGCTGCGTAAAGAGGCGGACGGCACTTACACCGTCGGGATCACCGAGCATGCGCAGGAGCTGCTGGGCGACATGGTCTTTGTCGATCTGCCGGAAGTGGGCGCTACCGTAAGCGCGGGCGATGACTGCGCGGTAGCCGAGTCCGTAAAAGCGGCTTCTGACATCTATGCCCCGGTTGGCGGCGAGATCGTAGCGGTTAACGACGCGCTGAGCGATTCGCCGGAGCTGGTAAACAGCGAGCCGTACGCCGGCGGCTGGATCTTCAAGATCAAAGCCAGCGACGAAGCGGAAGTTGCCGCCCTACTGGACGCCACCGCATACGAAGCCCTGTTAGAAGACGAATAAATACGCGTCATCCTTCACGTTGCAGGCGCGTGGCTTCCTCGCTCACCCCGGTCACTTACCTGAGTAAGCTCCCGGGGATTCGCTGCGTCGCCGCCTTCCTGCAACGCGAATGATTTAGCGTATCAGTTAATTCCAAATACGATTCACCGCACGTTTCAGGAACCATCGCTCATGACACAGACTTTAAGCCAGCTTGAAAACCGTGGCGCCTTTATTGAACGTCACATCGGGCCGGATGCTCAGCAACAGCAGGAGATGCTGCAGACGGTTGGCGCGGATTCGTTAAACGCCCTGATCGGCCAGATCGTGCCGAAAGACATTCAGCTTGCCACCGCGCCGCAGGTGGGCGAGGCCACTACCGAATACGCCGCGCTGGCGGAGCTGAAGGCGATTGCCGGCCTCAACAAGCGCTTTAAGTCTTATATTGGCATGGGCTATACCCCGGTGCAGTTGCCGCCGGTTATCCAGCGCAACATGCTGGAAAATCCGGGCTGGTACACCGCCTACACCCCTTATCAGCCGGAAGTTTCTCAGGGCCGTCTGGAAGCGCTGCTCAACTTCCAGCAGGTGACGCTGGATCTGACCGGACTGGATATCGCCTCGGCCTCCCTGCTGGACGAAGCCACCGCCGCTGCCGAAGCGATGGCGATGGCCAAACGTGTCAGCAAGCTGAAGGGGGCTAACCGCTTCTTCGTGGCGGCTGACGTTCATCCCCAGACCCTGGATGTGGTGCGCACCCGCGCCGAAACCTTCGGCTTCGACGTGATCGTGGATGATGCGGACAAAGTGCTGGATCACCAGGATGTGTTCGGCGTGCTGTTGCAGCAGGTGGGCACCACCGGTGAAGTGCACGACTACGGCACACTGATTACCGAGCTGAAAACGCGCAAAATCGTGGTCAGCGTGGCGGCCGATTTTATGGCGCTGGTGCTGCTTACGGCGCCGGGCAAACAGGGCGCGGACATCGTCTTCGGCTCTGCCCAGCGCTTTGGCGTACCGATGGGCTACGGCGGCCCGCACGCGGCTTTCTTCGCCGCAAAAGATGAATTTAAACGCTCTATGCCTGGCCGTATTATCGGCGTCTCTAAAGATGCTGCCGGCAATACCGCGCTGCGCATGGCGATGCAGACCCGCGAGCAGCACATCCGCCGCGAGAAAGCGAACTCCAACATCTGTACCTCGCAGGTGCTGCTGGCCAATATCGCCAGCCTGTACGCGGTCTTCCACGGTCCGGCCGGCCTGAAGCGTATTGCCAGCCGCATTCACCGCTTTGCCGATATTCTGGCGACCGGCCTGCAGCAGAAAGGGCAGAAACTGCGTCATGCCCACTACTTTGACACCCTGTGTGTGGACGTGGCCGACAAGGCCGCCGTGCTGGCCCGTGCCGAAGCGGCAGAGATCAACCTGCGCAGCGACATCCATAACGCCGTGGGCATCACCCTCGACGAAACCAC
>DKMV01000063.1:2371-2601 GCA_002469605.1 Leclercia sp. UBA7405 | reverse complement strand
TCAACCTGCGCAGCGACATCCTGAACGCCGTAGGCATCACCCTGAACGAAACCATCACCCGGGAAGATATCCAGGTGCTGTTTGACGTGCTGCTGGGCGAAGGCCACGGCCTGGACATTGACGTCCTGGATAAAGAGGTGGCCCACGACAGCCGCTCCATTCAGGAGAGCATGCTGCGCGACGACGCCATCCTCACCCATCCGGTCTTTAACCGCTACCACAGCGAAACC
>DKMV01000063.1:0-2105 GCA_002469605.1 Leclercia sp. UBA7405 | reverse complement strand
ATGATCCCGCTGGGCTCCTGCACCATGAAGCTCAACGCAGCGGCCGAGATGATCCCTATCACCTGGCCGGAATTTGCCGAGCTGCACCCGTTCTGCCCGGCCGATCAGGCGGAAGGCTACCATCAGATGATCAACCAGCTCTCTGACTGGCTGGTGAAGCTGACCGGCTACGACGCGCTCTGCATGCAGCCGAACTCCGGCGCCCAGGGCGAATACGCCGGCCTGCTGGCGATCCGTCACTATCACGAAAGCCGCAACGAAGGGCATCGCGATATCTGCCTGATCCCAAGCTCGGCCCACGGCACTAACCCGGCCTCTGCCCAGATGGCGGGAATGGAAGTGGTGGTGGTGGCCTGCGATAAGAACGGCAACATCGATCTGGCGGATCTGCGCGCCAAAGCGGAACAGACCAGCGACAAACTCTCCTGCATTATGGTGACCTATCCGTCCACCCACGGCGTCTATGAAGAGACCATCCGCGAAGTGTGCGACATCGTCCACCAGCACGGCGGCCAGGTGTACCTCGATGGTGCCAACATGAACGCCCAGGTGGGGATCACCACCCCAGGTTTTATCGGCGCGGACGTGTCGCACCTTAACCTGCACAAAACTTTCTGCATCCCGCACGGCGGCGGCGGCCCGGGCATGGGCCCTATCGGCGTAAAAGCGCACCTGGCACCGTTTGTGCCGGGCCACAGCGTGGTGCAGATCGAAGGCATGCTCACCCGTCAGGGCGCGGTCTCCGCGGCACCTTTCGGCAGCGCCTCTATCCTGCCAATCAGCTGGATGTATATCCGCATGATGGGCGCGGAGGGGCTGAAGCAGGCGAGCCAGGTGGCGATCCTCAACGCCAACTACATCGCCACGCGCCTGAAAGAGGCCTATCCGGTGCTCTACACCGGCCGCGATGGCCGCGTGGCGCACGAGTGCATTCTCGATATTCGTCCGCTGAAAGAAGAGACCGGCATCAGCGAGCTGGATATCGCCAAGCGCCTGATCGACTACGGCTTCCACGCGCCGACCATGTCCTTCCCGGTGGCGGGCACGCTGATGGTTGAGCCGACCGAATCGGAAAGCAAGCTGGAGCTGGACCGCTTTATCGATGCGATGCTGGCTATTCGCAGTGAAATCGACCGCGTGAAGCAGGGTGAGTGGACGCTGGACGACAACCCGCTGGTGAATGCCCCGCACACCCAGAACGAGCTGGTAGGGGAGTGGAACCATGGTTACACCCGCGAGCTGGCGGTCTTCCCGGCGGGCGTGGCGAACAAATACTGGCCGACCGTGAAGCGTCTTGACGACGTATACGGCGACCGTAATCTGTTCTGCTCCTGCGTGCAGATGAGCGAATACCAGTAACCGCTGCGATAACGTTATATAGTCAGGCCGGGTAAGGCGAAGCCGCCACCCGGCTTTTTTATTGGGAGGAAGTAAATGGCAATTGCACTTGTAACCGGCGCCAGCCGGGGGATCGGCAAAGCGACCGCGCTACAGCTGGCGAGCGAAGGCTATACCGTGGCGGTGAATTATTTCCACAACATCAAGGCCGCGACGGCGGTGGTGAACGCTATTCAGGAAGCCGGCGGCAAAGCCTTTGCGCTGCGGGCGGATATCAGCGATGAAGCTCAGGTGATGGCCATGTTTGCCAGCCTCGATCGCGAAGGGGAGCCGCTGACCGCCCTGGTGAACAATGCCGGGATCTTATTTGAGCAGAGCACCATCGAAAATCTCTCCGCCGAGCGTATCAACCTCGTCCTTGCCACCAACGTGACGGGCTATTTCCTCTGCTGTCGTGAAGCGGTCAAGCGCATGTCGTTTAAGCACGGCGGGCAGGGCGGGGCGATTGTGAATGTCTCTTCCGCAGCGTCGCGCCTGGGAGCACCGGGAGAGTACGTGGATTATGCCGCATCGAAAGGGGCGGTGGACTCTCTGACGACCGGGCTTGCGCTGGAGGTGGCCGCCCAGGGGATCCGCGTGAACTGCGTGCGTCCGGGGCTGATCTATACCGATATTCACGCCTCCGGCGGTGAGCCAGGGCGGGTGGACAGGGTTAAGTCAATGCTGCCGATGCAGCGCGGCGGCCAGCCGGAAGAGGTGGCGCAGGC
>DKMV01000064.1 GCA_002469605.1 Leclercia sp. UBA7405 | reverse complement strand
GCAGCATTCTACACTACATCTTCGTCGCCAGGAAATGCTCTTGGATCCAGCGATGGCGCTTAAATTCAGCGTTTTGCATTTGAGATATAAATATAGATAAAGCCCGGTGTATTCACCGGGCCTCTGAAGAAAGTGTTTCGACGCGAAGCTGATCGGGCGGTAAGCCGACGCTCAGTATGGTTGGCTGCCAGGTTTCACGCCGGGCCAGCTGGGGTGATAGGCCTCGCGCCAGCAAAAAGCCCCCAGTACCGCCCAGGGCTGCGCCGCACATGGCGGCCAGATCTGTGCCAAACAGCAGCTGGAACAGGCCGCCAAAGACGAACAACCCCACCAGCGGCGAGAGATAGACCAGCATCGCCGAGCCAAGCAGGCTGCCTTCGGCAATTCCCAGCTCAACTTTCTGGCCTGTAACCAGCGGTTGATCGCTGGGAACAGAGAGCGTGTGGGTCGTCTGCGGCCCGAGCTTGTTCAGTACGCGGCTACCACACCCGGCTCGCGAAGCGCAGCTGCTGCACGACGCTTTAACGTCACAGCTTACCAGCGCAACGCCATCCTTCCACGAGACAACCGTCGCCCACTCTTTAATCATTGTGTTGTCCTGAATTTGATGCTGTCGGCGATGCGCTTAGCCGTCTGCGGCGGCAGCTCGCCCACTACGGTAATCTCTGCGTTATCGCGTACCGTCGTACTTACCGTACGGCGCCCGGTGCGCAGCATCTGCTCGGCGCTCGCGGCAGTGGCACGGTTAATATTGACAGAGAAACTGAACAGGCCATCGGAGTAAAGGCGTGACTCTACCGGCGTATCTATTGTCGGCAGCTGACGTCGGCTGCTGGAAATTTCGCTGAACCCTTGCGGGATCCAGGCCGGTGACCAGTTAAAGCTGATGGTATCCCCCACCGGCACGGAGAGCAGCGGCGGCAGGCTGGCTTTAGCCAGGTTCTGCATGCTGTTGCCGACCTCATCGTTGACGTTAAAGGAGATCACGCGGAACTGTTCCAGCGTCTCGCCATCTCTGTCGAGTAGATCGACCCGCATCGGTAACTTGGTTTCGGCATCCATCCAGACGATATAGCTGTAACGGGTGCCGTCCCGCGCCACCACGCGAATCACTTCACATAACCGGTCAGCAATACGCGTGCGGCCGACGGAGATGAAATCGTAATAGGGTGCCAGGCGTTTAAAGTCGGTATAAACCAGCGACGGGAGCGAGTCGACGATGTAATCGCCGTTTAGCGTGAAAGGTTCAAGACCCGGCTCGAAATAGCTGATTTCATTGCCGCGCTGTACAACTTCCCGGCGCGGGCCATCCATCTGCAAAAGCTGGGCAAGGGGCTGTTTATCAAGACGGGCATGACGGTAGCGTAACGACTCTACCCCCTGCTTATTGATACTGATAAAAGCCAGTTCGTAATTGAGTGACTGGCTGGCCAGGTTCATCTGCTGTAACAACGCCCCGGACGAAACATCAGCCGAGGCGTTGGCAGAGAAAAACAGGCTACCCGCCACTAAGGACATGGCGCACCAAAGTTGCTTCATTACTGCGATTGCGTTCCTAAAGTCTGGTTACCAGGGACTTGCACAGCGGCTTGCTGGGTTTGCGCCTGCTCAAACTGAAGCTGTTCCGAATGCAGACGACGCTGCAATTCGTAATCCTGCAACATCGCATTGATGCGACGGCGTTGCTCCTGCACCTGCTGTTGCTGGCCGGAAGGGGCCGACGCATCAGAAGGAATGCCCAGACTTACCGGGCTGGCTTTGCCCATCATCGGCAGCGTATTAAACACCGGCGCTTCTGGTTGCTGGTTAGCTTCAGGTTGACTGTTATACTGCTGGACGCCAACGCTAACTGCAAGCGATACGCACGCAGCTACACCCATCTGGGTGAGTTGACTGGCCCACGGACGCACTTTATTCCAGAATGGCATCTTCTGCCACAGGTGCGGCGCAGGCTGGGCTTCAGGAATCAGCGGAGTGGCCTGAGTAGCAGGTTCTTTCTCAATGGCAGCCATTACGCTTGCTGAGATATCGAAATGGAGGAGTTCGCCAGTATCTCCGCGCATAGCGTCGCGGATGAGATGATAACTCTCCCAGGTTTTTTGCATCTCAGGAGAGTGAGAAAGCTCATGTAAGAGCTCACTATCCAGCGTTTCACCATCCATTAAAGCGGAAAGCTGTTCTTTCTGCATGCCTAATACCTTTTCCAGTATCCCGCTATCGTCAACGCCTGATAAGCGGTTGAACTTTATTATCAATAGCTTCTCGCGCGCGAAAAATCCGTGAGCGAACCGTACCAACCGGGCAATCCATGATAGCGGCTATCTCTTCATAGCTCAGGCCATCAAGCTCCCGCAACGTTATTGCCATGCGTAAATCTTCCGGGAGCGACTCGATGGTACGAAAAACTATTTGTCTCAGTTCTTCTGACAACATTAAGTTCTCAGGGTTCGAAATTTCTTTCAGTGCGCCGCCGCTTTCGAAGTTTTCTGCGTCGATTGCGTCAATATCACTGGAAGGCGGACGACGCCCCTGAGCGACCAGGTAATTCTTTGCCGTATTGACGGCGATACGATACAGCCAGGTATAAAAAGCACTATCCCCCCGGAAAGATTCCAGCGCGCGATAGGCCTTAATGAAAGATTCCTGTACCACATCAGGGACATCCCCTGAGGGCACATAGCGGGAAACCAGACTCGCCACTTTATGCTGATAGCGCACCACCAGCAGATTAAAGGCTTTTTGATCTCCCTTCTGGACCCGTTCAACCAGAATCTGGTCCGTTAACTGCTCGCTCATCCGAGGTAATGTCTCCCCAAACCTAAAATCCACGCGTTATCGAAACGCCACTCTAAACACTGCAATGTGAGCAAGCAGTGAGATAGAGGGTTATTTTTTCTAAAAGTTCCGTTCACGCCTTTGTTTTTGTTAATCGTGTCGCAGACCGTTCATTTTCTCTCATTATAAGTCTGTTAACGATGCGCACCCAGTTTCTGATAAGAAATGGTATTACCGCCTGCAGGTTACCGTAAGACAACCTTTTTTTCATCACCTAATCTGAACCAAAAGAACCGCTTTGCAAAATACTCCTCCTTTTTTTGCCCTCGCCCCGTTCGCGCTGCTTGTTTAGTGATTGCAACCTACCGCAAAAAATACGTGCGATTCTTCGCATTCCAGTGCTATGCTGCCTAAACCGTGTTTAGTAAATTAAACAACAATGATGAACTCAATTCCTGAACTCTCTTGTGACGTACTGATCGTCGGCAGTGGCGCTGCGGGTCTTTCTCTCGCTTTAAGGCTGGCGACTCATCAGAAGGTAATTGTCCTGAGTAAAGGTCCGGTTAGTGAAGGATCGACCTTTTATGCTCAGGGGGGAATCGCCGCCGTATTCGACGAAACTGACAGTATCGACTCTCATGTAGAAGATACGCTGATTGCCGGGGCCGGCATTGTAGACCGGCAGGCCGCAGAATTTGTCGCCAGTAATGCCCGCCACTGCGTACAGTGGCTGATCGATCAGGGGGTACTTTTCGATACCCAGGTGCAGGCCAACGGATCGGAGAGTTATCACCTTACGCGCGAAGGCGGCCACAGCCACCGGCGTATCCTGCATGCCGCTGACGCCACCGGCAAAGCGGTTGAAACCACCCTGGTGAGCCAGGCGCTGAGCCACCCTAATATAGAGGTGCTGGAACGCAGTAACGCCGTCGACCTCATTATTTCAGATAAGATCGGCCTGCCGGGCACCCGCCGGGTAGTGGGGGCCTGGATCTGGAATCGCAACAAAGAGACCGTCGAAACCTGCCGGGCGAAGGCTGTGGTGCTGGCAACCGGCGGTGCCTCTAAGGTTTACCAGTACACCACCAACCCGGATATCTCCTCCGGTGACGGCATCGCCATGGCGTGGCGTGCAGGTTGCCGCGTGGCCAACCTTGAGTTTAACCAGTTCCACCCTACCGCCCTCTTCCATCCCCAGGCGCGCAATTTCCTGCTGACCGAAGCCCTGCGCGGCGAAGGCGCCGTTCTGCGCCTGCCGGAGGGTGAGCGCTTCATGCCACGCTTCGATGCGCGCGCCGATCTGGCACCCCGGGACGTAGTGGCCCGCGCCATCGACCATGAGATGAAGCGCCTTGGCATCGACTGCGTGTTCCTCGATATCAGCCACAAGCCGGCGGACTTCGTGCAGGAGCACTTCCCCACGGTCTATCGTCGCTGTCTCGAACTGGGCATCGACATCACCCGCGATCCGATACCCGTGGTGCCTGCCGCGCACTACACCTGCGGTGGCGTCCGCGTCGACGAGCATGGCCGCTCGGATCTCGCCGGCCTCTATGCCATCGGCGAAACCAGCTGCACCGGCCTGCATGGCGCCAATCGCATGGCCAGCAATTCGCTGCTGGAATGGGTGGTGGTGGGCCGCGCCTGCGCCGAACACATCGCAGCCAGCAGCCCGGTCGAGCATCCCACGCTGCCGCCATGGGACGAAAGCCGCGTCACGAATGCCGACGAAGAGGTGGTCATCGCCCACAACTGGGACGAACTGCGCCGCTTCATGTGGAACTACGTCGGCATCGTGCGCACCACCAAGCGCCTCGAGCGCGCCCAGCACCGGATCAAGCTGCTGAAGGAGGAAATCGACGAGTACTACCGCAACTTCCGCATCACGCACGACCTGCTGGAGCTGCGCAACCTGGTCGACGTCGCCTCGCTGATCGTCAACAGCGCGCTCTCGCGCCACGAGAGCCGCGGCCTGCACTACTCGCGCGATTATCCCGACACCCTGCCGAAAGCGCTGCCGAGCGTTCGGAAGAGCGGTTCAG
>DKMV01000358.1 GCA_002469605.1 Leclercia sp. UBA7405 | reverse complement strand
GCTGGCGGAGACGCGACAGGCGGCGGAGAGCGTGATTGACGCCTTTCGCGGCCTGAACGCCCACATCCTGGTGCAGGAGTACATCCAGGAGGCAAAGGGGCGCGATATTCGCTGTCTGGTGGTGGGCGACGAGGTCGTTGCCGCCATTGAGCGCCAGGCGAAAGAGGGCGATTTTCGCTCTAACCTGCACCGGGGCGGCGTCGCCCGGATAGCAGACATCACCCCGCGCGAGCGGGAGATTGCCCTCAAGGCCGCGCACACGCTGGGGCTGGATGTGGCCGGCGTGGATATTTTACGCGCCAGACGCGGCCCGCTGGTGATGGAGGTCAACGCCTCGCCTGGGCTGGAGGGCATTGAAAAAACCACCGGCATTGATATTGCCGGCAAGATGATCGCCTGGATCGAACGCCAGGCAAGGCCAGGCTTTTGCCTGAAAACGGGCGGATAAATGGATTGCCGCGCGCTTATTGCGTAAGCTACGCCAACTATTTTTAAGAGGCTCAACTGTTATGGATACTCTCGTCGTACCGACACTGGATACGTTACGTCAATGGCTCGACGACATGGGGATTAGCTTTTTTGAATGCGATACCTGTCAGGCGCTGCACATTCCGCACATGCAGAATTTTGATGGCGTGTTTGATGCCAAGCTCGATCTGATCAACGACGTGGTGCTCTTCTCCGCCCTGGCGGAAGTGAAACCCTCCGCGCTGCTGGCGCTCTCCGCCGATCTCTCTGCCATTAACGCCAGTTCTTTGACGGTAAAAGCATTTCTCGACATACAGGATGATAATCTGCCGAAGCTGGTGGTTTGCCAGTCTTTATTCGCAGGTGCCGGGATTGCCTATCAGCAGTTTGCCGCGTTCCTGCGCCAGAGCGAGGAGCAGATCTCAATGGTAATGATGGAAGCCAACGCCCATCAGCTGTTGTATAACGCCGAAGAAGATCAAGAGAATAACGATTCAGCGACCCCGTTCCTGCACTAATCCCGTCTGGCTTTTTCGCAGTCGCTGCCACAGCGACTGCATGACACCCTCTTTTCTGCTGCTATTAACCTTCTCTTAAAGAATTATTCACTTAGTTAAAGCCAATCAGGCCTACCACGTAGACAATTCCTGCATAAAAAATTGATAAAAGGCGCTTTTTAATCCGGGCTATAGCCGCAGGGACGAACTACATTTATTCTTGCGGAGCTTTTAAATGCGAGCAAAAACTGCCTCCAGAGTTTTATCTTCTGATCCCGGCAGAGCGACAAAATATGCATGATTCTTGCATAACTGAAAATGCACATTTTAAGTTCGTTTGTTAACGAACGCTGAGAAGGAATAACGCTATGACCGCCTTGAATAAAAAATGGTTATCGGGTCTGGTTGCGGGGGCGCTGATGGCTGTCTCTGCCGGTACGCTCGCTGCGGATCAAAAAACGCTGCATATCTATAACTGGTCTGATTATATCGCCCCGGACACGGTGGCGAATTTTGAAAAAGAGACCGGGATTAAAGTGGTCTATGACGTCTTTGATTCCAACGAAGTGCTGGAAGGTAAACTGATGGCAGGCAGCACCGGCTTTGACCTGGTGGTGCCCTCAGCCAGCTTCCTCGAACGCCAGCTGACGGCGGGCGTCTTCCAGCCGCTGGACAAGAGCAAGCTGCCGAACTGGAAAAATCTCGATCCGGAGGTGCTCAAGCTGGTGGCTAAGCACGATCCGGAGAACAAATACGCCATGCCTTACCTGTGGGCGACCACCGGTATTGGCTATAACGTGGATAAAGTTAAAGCCGCCCTCGGCAAAGATGTGCCGCTCAACAGCTGGGATCTGGTGCTGAAACCGGAAAACCTCGAGAAGCTGAAAAGCTGTGGCGTGTCGTTCCTCGATGCGCCGGAAGAGATCTTCGCCACCGTGCTTAACTACTTAGGCAAAGATCCCAACAGCAGCAAAGCCGACGACTACACCGGCCCGGCCACCGACCTGCTGCTGAAGCTGCGGCCTAACATTCGCTACTTCCACTCCTCCCAGTACATCAACGATCTGGCTAACGGCGACATCTGCGTGGCCGTAGGCTGGGCAGGGGACGTCTGGCAGGCGGCTAACCGCGCGAAAGAGGCCAAAAACGGCGTGAACGTCTCTTACTTCATTCCGAAAGAGGGGGCGCTGGCCTTCTTCGACGTCTTCGCGATGCCGGCGGATGCCAAAAACAAAGACGAAGCCTATCAGTTCCTCGATTACCTGATGCGCCCGGACGTCATTGCCCACGTGAGCGATCATGTCTTCTACGCCAACGGTAACAAGGCCTCGGTGCCGCTGATTAGCGCGGAAGTGCGTGATAACCCGGCGATCTATCCGCCAGCCGACGTCTTCGCCAAGCTCTTCACCCTGAAGGTGCAGGAGCCGAAAATCGACCGCGTGCGTACCCGCGCGTGGACGAAAGTGAAAAGCGGTAAATAATCGCTGACGTC
Source organism: Leclercia sp. UBA7405 (assembly GCA_002469605.1). Classification (GTDB taxonomy): domain Bacteria; phylum Pseudomonadota; class Gammaproteobacteria; order Enterobacterales; family Enterobacteriaceae; genus Enterobacter. Next base: position 725 of record DKMV01000358.1, on the reverse strand, counting down.
CTAGCCGGGCGGGCTGTTGCCGCCCGGCCACTGCACTTTAATGGTGCGGTGGCACTGTATTAGTTTCTGCCGGAGAGCACCCCGTGAACGACGCGACCCCCCGCCCACAGGCGAAAAGCCGTAAAGCGCTGACCCCGCTGCTGGAAATCCGTAACCTGACCAAATCCTTCGACGGCCAGCACGCCGTGGACGACGTCAGCCTCACCATCTACAAAGGTGAAATTTTTGCCCTGCTCGGCGCCTCCGGCTGCGGCAAATCGACGCTGCTGCGTATGCTGGCGGGCTTTGAGCAGCCGACGACGGGGCAGATTATGCTCGACGGCGTCGACCTTGCCCACGTGCCGCCCTATCAGCGCCCGATCAACATGATGTTCCAGTCCTATGCGCTCTTTCCACACATGACGGTGGAGCAGAATATCGCCTTCGGCCTGAAGCAGGACAAGCTGCCGAAAGCGGAGATCGAAAGCCGCGTGGCGGAGATGCTCAGCCTGGTGCATATGCAGGAGTTCGCGAAGCGTAAACCGCACCAGCTCTCGGGCGGCCAGCGTCAGCGCGTGGCCCTGGCCCGCAGCCTGGCTAAGCGCCCCAAACTGCTGCTGCTGGACGAGCCCATGGGGGCGCTGGATAAAAAACTGCGCGACCGCATGCAGCTTGAAGTGGTGGATATCCTTGAGCGCGTCGGCGCCACCTGCGTGATGGTGACCCACGATCAGGAAGAGGCGATG
>DKMV01000131.1:414-3689 GCA_002469605.1 Leclercia sp. UBA7405 | reverse complement strand
GAGGCAGCCGATGGTGAAGTTACGCGACTTAAACAGCGACAGGTCGACTATCGGGTTGTCGTCGGTCAGCTCCCAGACGATCAGGAAGCTAATCGCCACCACCGCCACAACGGTGAGAATAATGATCTCTTGCGAGGCAAACCAGTCCAGCTCTTTACCCCGGTCCAGCATGATCTGCAGACTACCTATCCCCAGAATCAGCAGCGCCAGCCCCACGCCATCAATGCGCCGCTGTTCGGTACGGGTTTCCCGGCCGCGCAGCGTCTGCAGGGTCATCAGCACTACCACGGCGCCAATCGGCACGTTAATAAAGAAGATCCATCCCCAGTGGTAGTTGTCGCTGATATAGCCGCCGAGGATCGGGCCGCAGATAGGGGCAACGATCACCGTCATCGACCACAGCGCCAGCGCAATAGAGCGTTTAGCGGGCGGGTAGTTGCTGAGCAGCAGACTCTGGGAGAGCGGGATCAGCGGCCCGGCGACAATCCCCTGCAATACGCGGAAGAAGATCAGCATTGTCAGGCTGTTGGACATACCGCACGCCCAGGAGGCGATGACGAAGGCGACGGTGGACCAGAGGAACAGCTTCACTTCCCCCACGCGCTTTGCCAGCCAGCCGGTAATGGGAATGGAGATAGCGTTCGCCACCCCGAACGAGGTAATAACCCAGGTCCCCTGGCTCAGGGACGAGCCAAGGTTACCGGCGATGGTCGGGATCGCCACGTTGGCGATGGTGGAGTCCAGCACCTGCATGAAGGTCGCCAGCGACAGCGCAATGGTCATAATGACCAGTTGCGCCCCTTCCAGTGGTTTTTGCGGTTTTTGCTGCTGCATTACGCTTACCTCTGGCTTAACCGGCGTTGGCCTTCACGATGTCTTCGATCAGCTTGTTGACAGGCTCAAGGCTGATTTCGCGAGCATTACTTTCGTAAGCCGGATTGCTACGGGCCTGGTTTGCCAGCACCTGGCCATCACGGCTGGTGGTGTCGACGGTAACCAGCGTCGAGAGCCCGATGCGCAGCGGATGGTCCGCCAGCTGTTTTTCATCCAGCTCGATACGTACCGGCAGGCGCTGGACAACTTTGATCCAGTTACCGGTGGCGTTCTGTGCCGGCAGCAGTGAAAAGGCGCTGCCGGTACCCATATCCAGGCCCACCACTTTACCGGTGTATTTTATATCATCGCCGTAGATATCGCTGACCACGGTTGCGGTCTGGCCAATACGCATATGCGCCAGCTGGGTCTCTTTGAAGTTGGCATCCACCCACAGACCGGTCGCCGGTACCACCGCCATCAGCGGCGTAGTGGGGCTGATCTGCGCGCCGGGCTGCACCGCACGGCGGGAGACATAGCCGGTCATCGGGCTGACGATTTTTGTACGCTGCAGCGCCAGCCAGGCGTTGCGCACTTCGGTTGCCGCCTGCTTAACGGCGGGCTGCTGATCCAGGGAGGTGTCCAGCACCATCGCCTGGTTAGCGTTGTATTGCTGAACAGAGACGTCCAGCTGCGCCTGGGCGCTGGCGACCGCATCGCGAGCATGCTGTAGCTCTTCGCGGCCAATCAGGTTCGCGCTACCCAGCGGGACGCGGCGTTTAAGGTCGGTCTGCGCCTGCGCCAGAGCCGTTTTCTGCACCTCAATGCTGGCCAGCAGCTGCTTGCTGTTGATCATCTGCTGACGAGTCTGACGTACGCTGGATGCCAGCTGCGTTTGCGCTTTTTCAAACGCCTGCTGGGCATCGGTCGGATCGAGAGTTACCAGCACGTCGCCTTTTTTCACAAAGTCGGTATTGTCAGCCCAGACTTTCGTCACGCTGCCCGACACCTGCGCCATAATTTGTACCTGGTTCCCTGCCACATACGCATCATCCGTCTCTTCAAAATGACGCAGTACTAAAAACCAATAAATCCCATATGCCACAGCAATAATAATAAAGAGCAAGGTCAGCAGAAGAAGGGTGCTTTTACGCTTACCTTTCTTACGGGCTGGTTGCTGCGGGGTAGTGTTCTCCGCATTTGCGCTCATTGTTGTTCTCCACGATCTTTTTATTTTCACATCGGCTACGCCGACCTGTTATCAGAAAGGCCAGCAGTGTGACGTGCTGGCCTGTCGGTTTTGTTTAAATCTGGAATAGTGAACGGGGTGTCGCTTAGCGCAGCGCCTCTTGAATCACGCCCTCTTCATCCATCTGATCCAGACGGGTAAGAAGCTTGCGGGTGATGTGCTCAAGCTGATCGCGCTCGGTAGTATTCAGCGCAGACCAGAGCTGGTGCAGACAGTTGTGCTGAGGTGGCAGCACCTCGCGCAGGAATTCATGACCTTTATCGGTCAGCTGTAGGTGCAGACAACGGCGGTCGTTGTCGCTCTCACGGCGTTGGATCCAGCCGCGTTTTTCCAGCTCATCGGCAATACGGGTAGCATTGGTGCGGGACGAGCCCAGCGCACAACTCAGTTCAGATGGCTGAATGCTGTGATTTTCCTGAGACTCCAGCGTAATCAACGCCATAAATAACGTCTCGTTAATCCCTTGAGCTTTCAGCATTTTATTGCGGTTATCCAGCAGTTTGCCCTGCATATGCATGCAAAGGCGGGTCAGCAGGATCTCCTGATAAGGGAAGTCCTCATGACGACTGGCGCGAAATTTAAGCATTTGTTCAATGGGCGTAAACGAACTATCCATTTGGGCATAACCTCATTAATTACAGCCGATATAGTAACGACGGTGACAAATAATGTAAATGAATTATTTGTGCGGCTAAAATCCGCAGAGCAAATATCACCGTCAAAAAATGCCGGGTGGATCCGTGACCCGGTTGGCACAAAAGTGGTCGGGTTGATATCCCGGGAAGAGGGGATCGGGTGACATGACACGGCGGGAAGCGTCTAAGGTGCAGGGGAGGTCAAGATTATTCATACAGCGTGTAAATATGTCACCCATAGTAAAATTTCTGGGGTAAATAATTGTGTTCACCATAACAGACTGAGGGGCTTCTTAACACCCTGAGTAGCCCCAAAGCAATGTAAAGCTTAGGTAATTGCCTGCTGGCGATGATAACCACGCCACCAAATCAGCAGGTTAACGACGGCGACCAGGGTGCCCACCAGGCATACGCCGGACCAGCCCGCATGTTGCCATGCGGAGGCAGAGATAAGCGACCCCGCCGCGCCGCCAATAAAGTAGCTGGTCATGTAGCCCGCCGTGAGACGGTTACGCGCCTCCGGCTGCACCCGGTAGATAACCGTCTGGTTGGTGATGTGCACCCCCTGCACCGTGAGA
>DKMV01000131.1:0-206 GCA_002469605.1 Leclercia sp. UBA7405 | reverse complement strand
CGTCTGGTTGGTGATGTGCACTCCCTGCACGGTCAGATCCAGCACCAGAATACCGACAATCAGCGACAGCACGGAAAGATGCCCATACCAGATGGCCGCCCAGGAGAGCAGCAGCAATACCAGGCCGGCGGTGGTGGTGAGGTGCGATTTACCTTTATCGGCCAGTCCGCCCGCAGGACGAGCACCCAGCGCGCCCGCCGCCCCCG
>DKMV01000019.1 GCA_002469605.1 Leclercia sp. UBA7405 | reverse complement strand
GCATTTGACAAGATGTATATGGAGAATGCCGGTACCAAGGATCACCAGATGGTGCTTTCGAAGCTGAAGAGCGACGCTGCGAAGATTAAGGATCCGGACGTGAAGGCGCTGGCCGATGCGCATACCCCGGTCGTTGAGCAGCACCTGAAGTCTGCCGAGCAGATGACAATGCACTCGGGCGCGAAATAACCCGCTCTGACGCAGCCGCAGGCATACGCGTATGGTTTAACGACTCTACGCGAGCCGGCGCGCCATTCAAGCGGGAAGCATTGTTAGCATGCAGGCAGGAAAAGGCGGCCGGATAACACGGCCGCCTCAAGGTTAAAGCCTGTGGGTCTGGCCGTTAACGACCGGGGCCTGTTTAACCCGGCTGGCGCAGAAGATGGCAATCAGCGAGATGGCTACCGTTACCGCCAGATACCAGGCCACCGGCACCCAGTCGCCGTTATATTTCGCCAGCAGGCCGGTGGCAATCAGCGGCGCGGTGCCGCCCGCCAGCGCGGCGCCCAGCTGATACCCGAGGGTGATGCCGGTATAGCGCACATTAGCGCTGAAAATTTCCGAACAGAGCGTGCCCAGCACCGCCGTCACCGGCGCCCAGAGCACGCCAAAAGCGATAACCGTCGCCAGCACGATGCCCCAGGTGGTGCCGGTATTGAGCAGCATAAACCAGGGCACGATAAACAGCCCGAGCACAAACACGCTCACCGCGTACATGCGCTGGCGACCAATTTTATCGGACAACATCCCCATCAGCGGGATCATGATGGTCGCCACCAGCGCGCCGAGGGTCACCGCCTCCAGCGCCTGGGACTTCTGATAGGTGAGGGTGGTAGTGGCGTAGCTGACCACAAAAGTTGAGAAAATATAGAACGGCGCGGTTTCCACCACCTTCAGCCCGGCGGCAATCAGCACTTCACGCCAGTGGTATTTCAGCGTATCGCGCAGGGGCGCTTTTGCCACCTGGCCCGCCGCCTTAACCTTTTTAAACTCCGGCGTTTCGTCGATATCTTTACGGATCCACAGCCCCAGCAACACCAGCACCGAGCTCAGCAGGAAGGGGATACGCCAACCCCAGGAGAGGAAATCCTCCTCGCTAAACAGGGTCATCAGCGAGACGATAAAGGTGGCCATCAGCATGCCGATGGTCACCCCCGCCTGCGGAATACTGCCGAAGAAGCCTTTGCGTTTTTCCGGCGCGTATTCATAGGCCAGCAGCAGGGCGCCGCCCCATTCACCGCCGATCCCCATCCCCTGGATAATACGCATCAGGATCAGCAGCGCCGGTGCCCACAGCCCAATCTGGTCGTAGGTGGGCAGCAGGCCAATCATCACGGTTGCACCCCCCATTAGCGAAAGCGTGAGAACCAGGGTTCTTTTACGCCCGATGCGATCGCCGATATGGGCAAAGAGTACGCCGCCGATGGGACGAATAAAAAAGGTCAACGAGAAGGAGAGATACGACAAAATCAGGCCGATAACCGGGTCGACCATCGAGAAAAATATCTTGTTAAACACCAGCGCGGCAGCCGTGCCGTAAAGAAAATAGTCAAACCATTCAATCGCGCTGCCGGTAAGGCTGGCAACCAGAACTTTTTTGTTTTTGCGCAAAATCGCGCCGCTGCTTTCATGTTGTTGTGTCATACCCGTAATTCCGCCATGTGGATGAGGGAGTGGGTGACACCTGGCGCGCTTCAGGTGCAACCCGGTAGCCTGAAATGTTGTTGAATTGTTAAGCAACTTAGGGATGACTGTTACATTTGGCAAGCCTGAAGGCGTCAAAACTGGTCAGATCACGCTTAAATATGCAGCAATGGATGCTCTCTTGTGCCGTTATTCCGGCATTTAATTTTGCTGACTGGAGAGGGGCTGGAATATTGTGCAGGTGCAACCGGCTGATTTTTGGCGATTTCTGGTTATTTCATTTTAATGACTATCCTTATACGGTAACCCACGATCCGGTTTTCAGAGAGATCCTCTGTTAACCGCCGACCTGCACGTTACCCTGAACTCTAATCCCGGAAGGAGGTAACGATGACCCTCGAACTTTTCCCTTGTCTGCCGGATAAAACCCTGGCAGCGGTTAACACCCTTGGCGAATGGCTGGCTGAGCATCCTCTGGCCGACGCGCTGCCGCCGCCCCAGGCCGATCTGGTGGTGCTGGCGGGAAATGCGGTGATCCCCTCAATAGACGCGGCCTGCCGTCTGGCGGCCGAGCTCAACGTGCCGCTGTTGGTCAGCGGCGGGATTGGCCACTCCACCACCTTTTTATACGCCGCCATTGCGCGCCACCCGCGCTATAACACCGTGCGAACCACCGGTAAGGCCGAGGCCACTATTCTGGCGGAGATTGCCCGCACGTTCTGGAACATTCCCCCCGAACGGCTGGTGGTGGAAGATCAGTCCACCAACTGCGGCGAGAACGCGCGCTTTAGCTGGGCGCTGATGCAGCAACATCCGCTGCCCGCCAGCCGGGTGATTGTGGTGCAGGATCCCACCATGCAGCGGCGCACCATGGCCACTTTCGCCCGGGTCTGCCGGGACGAGCCGGATGCCCCGCACTGGATTGCCCATCCGGGGATTGTCCCGCAGCTGAAAAACAGCGCCGACGGGCTGGTATTCCGTGAAGGCGGCGAGGGGCTATGGCCGGTAGAGCGTTATCTGTCGCTGGTGCTGGGCGAGCTGCCGCGCCTGCGGGATGACGTGAACGGCTATGGCCCGGCCGGGCGGGATTTTATCGCCCACGTGGATATCCCTCCTTATGTCGAAGAGGCGTGGCAGACGCTGCGCAACGACGCCATTCTTACCGACGCGCTCACCAGCCGCTCCCTGCTCTGAACCACTGCCCGTTTGCGACGGCCTCTGCGCAAACGGGCATTCTTGACGGCCTGCGGGCCGCCGCCCTCTTTTGCTGACCCGATTCTTTTATGAGAGATCTCACAAAAACAGCACGATAGAGTAGGAATATGGATCCCTGTCTGTAGCTTTTAACAATAATTTTACGTGTTAAAAACAATGTAATTACAGGAGCAGGTTATGACAGTACCCGTACAACATCCTATGTATATCGATGGACAGTTTGTTGCCTGGCAGGGTGAAGCCTGGATTGATGTGATCAATCCGGCCACCGAAGAGGTCATTTCCCGTATTCCCGATGGTAGTGCCGAAGAGGCCCGCAAGGCGATAGACGCCGCCGCTCGCGCGCAGCCGGGCTGGGAGGCGCTACCTGCCATCGAGCGTGCCGGCTGGTTACGCAAAATTTCCGCCGGGATCCGCGAGCGCGCCGCTGAAATCAGCGCCCTGATTGTCGCCGAAGGCGGCAAGATCCAGCAGCTGGCGGAGGTCGAAGTCAACTTTACCGCCGACTATATCGACTATATGGCCGAGTGGGCGCGCCGCTACGAAGGCGAAATTATCCAGAGCGACCGTCCCGGCGAAAATATTCTGGTCTTTAAGCGGGCGCTGGGCGTAACCACCGGCATTCTGCCGTGGAACTTCCCCTTCTTCCTGATTGCCCGCAAGCTGGCACCGGCGCTGCTGACCGGCAATACCATTGTGATCAAACCCAGCGAGTTTACCCCCAACAACGCTATCGCCTTCGCCAAAATCGTCGATGAGATTGGCCTGCCGAAAGGGGTCTTTAACCTGGTGCTGGGCCGGGGTGAAACCGTGGGGCAGGAGCTGGCGGGTAACCCGAAGGTGGCGATGGTCAGCATGACCGGCAGCGTGGGCGCCGGGGAGAAAATCATGGCCGCGGCGGCAAAAAACATCACCAAAGTCTGTCTGGAGCTGGGCGGCAAGGCCCCGGCCATCGTGATGGACGATGCGGATCTGGAGCTGGCGGTCAAAGCCATCGTCGACTCCCGCGTCATCAACACCGGGCAGGTATGTAACTGCGCCGAGCGCGTTTACGTGCAAAAAGGGATTTACGATCGCTTTGTGAACCGCCTGGGCGAAGCCATGAAAGCGGTGCAGTTTGGCAACCCGGCCGAGCGCAACGATATCGCCATGGGGCCGCTGATCAACGCCGCCGCGCTGGAGCGCGTAGAGCAGAAAGTGGCCCGCGCGGTAGAAGAGGGGGCGAAGGTGGTACTGGGCGGTAAGACGTCGGATGGTAAGGGGTACTACTATCCACCCACGCTGCTGCTGGACGTGCGCCAGGAGATGACCATCATGCACGAAGAGACCTTCGGCCCGGTACTGCCGGTGGTAGTGTTCGACACCCTGGAGGAGGCGCTGGAGATGGCCAACGACAGCGAATACGGGCTGACCTCTTCCATTTATACCCAGGATCTCAACGTGGCGATGAAGGCTATCAAAGGGCTGAAGTTTGGCGAAACCTATATCAACCGCGAGAACTTCGAAGCGATGCAGGGTTTCCATGCGGGCTGGCGTAAATCGGGGATCGGTGGGGCAGATGGGAAGCATGGTTTGCATGAGTATTTGCAGACGCAGGTGGTTTATTTGCAGTCAAGGTAAAAGCAACGGAGGTAAAAGCAAAAAGCAACG
>DKMV01000198.1 GCA_002469605.1 Leclercia sp. UBA7405 | reverse complement strand
GCAGGACTGGAAAGCGCGCGGTCGTCCGCAGTATGTGGATGGCATCACCTCCGACAGCGAAAGCGAAGGCGGCGGTGGTGGCGGCTTTGACGGCGGTGAAGAGCTGGATCCGCTGTTCGATCAGGCAGTCAACTTTGTTACCGAAAAGCGCAAAGCCTCTATCTCTGGCGTGCAGCGTCAGTTCCGTATTGGCTATAACCGCGCAGCTCGTATTATCGAGCAGATGGAAGCGCAGGGTATCGTCAGCGAAGCAGGACATAACGGTAACCGCGAAGTGCTGGCGCCGCCGCCCTTTGAGTAACCGACGCATTTGCAAAGATGGGTAAAGCAGCCAAAATTAAGCATTTTCTTCTGTCGCCTGCCTGCGGGCAGGTCCAGAATAGTGGACAGTAATTCCCATTCCGGGATGACGCATGTGAAGGACTAACAATGAAAAAAATCGCAATCGCCTGTGCATTAGTAAGTAGCTTTGTTGCCACCAGCGTCTGGGCCGATGCCGCCGGAGACCTGAAAAGCCGTCTGGATAAAGTCAGCAGCTTCCACGCCAGCTTTACGCAGAAAGTGACTGATGGCAGCGGCAATGCGGTGCAGGAAGGTCAGGGCGACCTCTGGGTTAAGCGTCCTAACCTGTTCAACTGGCACATGACCCAGCCGGACGAGAGCATTCTGGTCTCTGACGGTAAGACGCTGTGGTTCTTTAACCCCTTCGTTGAGCAGGCCACCGCGACCTGGCTGAAAGATGCGACCAGCAACACGCCCTTTATGCTGATCGCCCGTAACCAGTCAAGCGACTGGCAGCAGTACAACATCAAACAGAGCGGCGATGAGTTCGTGCTGACGCCGAAAGGCAGCAATGGCAACCTGAAACAGTTCACCATTAACGTGAGCAGCAACGGCACCATCAACCAGTTCAGCGCCGTAGAGCAGGACGACCAGCGCAGCAGCTATCAGCTGAAATCTCAGCAGAACGGCGCGGTTGACGCATCGAAATTCACCTTTACCCCGCCGCAGGGCGTAACGGTGGATGACCAACGCAACAAGTAAGAGGCATGAGTGGGCAATCTGTCGCTCGATTTTTCAGATAATGCGTTTCAACCTCTGGCCGCCCGTATGCGGCCAGAAAATTTAGCGCACTATATTGGCCAGCAGCATCTGCTGGCCGCAGGCAAACCTCTGCCACGGGCAATCGAAGCCGGGCATCTGCACTCGATGATCCTTTGGGGGCCGCCGGGTACCGGCAAAACCACCCTGGCTGAAGTCATCGCCCGCTATGCGGATGCCGACGTGGAGCGTATCTCTGCCGTGACTTCCGGTGTAAAAGAGATCCGTGAGGCCATCGAGCGCGCACGCCAGAGCCGTAACGCCGGTCGTCGCACCATTCTGTTTGTCGATGAGGTCCACCGCTTCAATAAAAGCCAGCAGGATGCGTTTCTGCCGCATATTGAAGACGGCACCATCACCTTTATTGGCGCCACTACCGAAAACCCCTCCTTTGAACTGAACTCCGCGCTTTTATCCCGCGCCCGCGTTTATCTGCTGAAATCGCTCACTACCGAGGATATCGAGCAGGTGCTGACCCAGGCGATGGAGGACAAAGCCCGGGGCTACGGCGGGCAGAATATCGTCCTGCCCGATGAAACCCGGCTGGCGATTGCGCAGCTGGTGAACGGCGACGCGCGCCGGGCGCTGAACACCCTTGAGATGATGGCCGATATGGCCGAGACGAACGATGCCGGTAAGCGCGTGCTTAAGCCTGAGCTTTTGACCGAGATCGCCGGGGAACGCAGCGCGCGCTTTGATAACAAGGGCGACCGCTTTTACGATCTGATCTCCGCCCTGCATAAATCGGTACGCGGCAGCGCGCCGGATGCGGCGCTCTACTGGTACGCCCGTATTATCACAGCCGGCGGCGATCCGCTGTATGTGGCGCGCCGCTGTCTGGCAATTGCCTCGGAAGATGTCGGCAACGCCGATCCGCGCGCCATGCAGGTGGCGATTTCCGCCTGGGACTGCTTTACCCGCGTAGGGCCCGCAGAGGGCGAACGCGCCATTGCCCAGGCCATTGTCTATCTGGCCTGTGCGCCGAAAAGCAACGCCGTCTACACCGCGTTTAAGGCCGCCATGGCCGACGCTCGCGACAAGCCGGACTTCGACGTGCCGGTGCATCTGCGTAATGCTCCTACCAAACTGATGAAAGAGATGGGCTACGGTCAGGAGTATCGCTACGCCCACGATGAGCCGAACGCCTATGCAGCCGGAGAGGAGTATTTCCCGCAGGAAATGGCACAAACTCGCTATTATCGCCCGACAAACAGAGGCCTTGAAGGGAAGATTGGCGAAAAGCTCGCCTGGCTTGCCGGACAGGATCAAAATAGCCCTATAAAACGCTACCGTTAGCGCGATCGTTGCGGTAATGTTGGCACTGTATCCCTGTGGCCGCAGGCTGTGGCCACTTTTCCCTATTTAATTCGATAAGCACAGGATAAGCATGCTCGATCCCAATCTGCTGCGTAACGAGCCAGACGCAGTCGCTGACAAACTGGCACGCCGGGGCTTTAAGCTGGATGTAGATAAGCTGCGCGCTCTTGAAGAGCGTCGTAAAGTTCTGCAGGTACAAACTGAAAATCTGCAGGCTGAGCGCAACTCTCGATCGAAATCCATCGGCCAGGCGAAAGCGCGCGGAGAAGACATTGAGCCATTGCGTCTGGAAGTGAACAAGCTGGGCGAAGAGCTGGATCAGGCGAAAGCAGAGCTGGAAACCCTGCTGGCTGAGATCCGCGACATTGCGCTGGCTATTCCGAACATCCCGGACGACAGCGTGCCTGTCGGTAAAGATGAAAACGACAACGTCGAAGTGAAGCGCTGGGGCACCCTGCGCGAGTTCGACTTTGAAGTGCGCGATCACGTGACGCTGGGCGAGATGCACGCGGGGCTGGATTTTGCAGCCGCCGTTAAGCTGACCGGCTCTCGTTTTGTGGTGATGAAAGGGCAGATTGCCCATCTGCACCGCGCCCTGGCGCAGTTCATGCTGGATCTGCACACCGAGCAGCACGGTTACAGCGAAACCTACGTTCCGTATCTGGTTAACCACGACACCCTGTACGGTACCGGCCAGCTGCCGAAATTTGCCGGCGATCTGTTCCACACCCGTCCGCTGGATGAAGAGGCCGACAGCAGCAACTACGCGCTGATCCCGACCGCAGAAGTGCCGCTGACCAACCTGGTGCGTGATGAAATCATCGATGAAGACGATCTGCCGATCAAGCTGACCGCCCACTCACCGTGCTTCCGCTCAGAAGCGGGCTCCTACGGTCGCGATACCCGCGGTCTGATCCGTATGCATCAGTTCGACAAAGTTGAGATGGTGCAGATTGTGCGTCCGGAAGAGTCTATGGATGCGCTGGAAGAGATGACCGGCCACGCCGAAAAAGTGCTGGAGCTGCTGGGGCTGCCGTACCGCCGCATGGCGCTGTGCACCGGTGATATGGGCTTTGGCGCCTGCAAAACCTTTGACCTGGAAGTCTGGGTGCCGGCGCAGAACACCTACCGTGAAATCTCCTCCTGCTCTAACGTCTGGGACTTCCAGGCGCGCCGCATGCAGGCCCGCTGCCGCAGCAAATCCGACAAGAAAACCCGTCTGGTACATACCCTGAACGGTTCTGGTCTGGCGGTTGGCCGTACTCTGGTTGCGGTGCTGGAAAACTACCAGCAGGCAGACGGACGTATCGAGATCCCGGAAGTGCTGCGCCCGTACATGAAAGGCCAGCAATACATCGGTTAATCTGCCGTAAAAGAGAAAAAGCGCCTGCGGGCGCTTTTTTTATGTCCCTGATTTGACTCGACGCAATAACCCCTCCCTCTAAAGTGGTAATACTGCCAGATGCAGATGGCAGCATAAAACACTGCCAAAAGACCTGTCTCGTTATTTAAATAAATATATAGCGGTAAATACCGCACTCTCTTTTTGTGAGCAACCAGAGCGAGTCGCTATGAAAATCAAAACGCCTGATGCTTTGCTGGCCGCAGAGGTCAGTCGCCGTGGGTTAATGAAAACCACCGCGATTGGCGGTCTGGCCGTGGCAAGCAGCGCGTTCACCCTCCCTTTTACCCGTCTGGCAAACGCAGCAGAGGCGCTTACGCCTGCCGGCAAGGATGAAAAGGTAGTATGGAGCGCATGCACCGTTAACTGTGGTAGCCGTTGTCCCCTGCGTATGCACGTGGTGGACGGGGAGATCAAATACGTCGAGACCGACAATACCGGGGATGATAACTACGAAGGGTTACATCAGGTCCGCGCCTGTCTGCGCGGCCGCTCGATGCGCCGCCGGGTCTATAACCCGGATCGTCTCAAATATCCCATGAAGCGCGTGGGCAAACGCGGCGAGGGGAAATTCGAGCGTATCAGCTGGGAGGAGGCCTTCGATACCATCGCGGGCAATATGCAGCGCCTGATCAAAGAGTACGGTAACGAATCCATCTATCTGAACTATGGTACCGGCACTCTTGGCGGCACCATGACGCGCTCCTGGCCGCCGGGTAAGACCCTGATTGCGCGCCTGATGAACTGCTGCGGTGGCTATCTCAACCACTACGGTGACTACTCCACGGCTCAGATAGCCGCTGGCCTGAACTACACCTACGGCGGTTGGGCCGACGGTAACAGCCCGTCCGATATCGAAAACAGCCAGCTGGTGGTGCTGTTTGGCAATAACCCTGGCGAAACGCGTATGAGCGGCGGCGGGGTCACTTACTACGTTGAACAGGCGCGTGAGAAATCCAATGCCCGGATGATCATCATTGACCCGCGCTATACCGACACCGGTGCCGGGCGCGAAGATGAGTGGATCCCCATCCGTCCCGGTACCGATGCGGCATTAATCTCTGCTCTGGCCTGGGTGATGATTAACGAAAACCTTGTCGACAAGCCTTTCCTCGATAAGTACTGCGTGGGCTATGACGAAACCACGCTGCCGGAAGGGGCTCCGGCCAACGGCCATTACAAAGCCTATATTCTGGGGCAGGGCAGCGATGGGATCGCCAAAACCCCCGCATGGGCCGCCGCCATTACCGGCATTCCGCAGGAGCGGATCGTAAAACTGGCGCGCGAAATCGCCGGTGCGAAGCCAGCCTTTATCTCCCAGGGCTGGGGGCCGCAGCGTCACGCCAACGGCGAGCTGGTATCGCGCGCAATTGCCATGCTGGCGATCCTCACCGGTAACGTGGGTATCCCCGGCGGTAACAGTGGCGCGCGCGAAGGCTCCTATTCTCTGCCTTTTGTGCGTATGCCTACCCTGGAAAACCCGGTCCAGACCAGCATCTCCATGTTTATGTGGACCGATGCTATTGAGCGCGGCCCGGAGATGACCGCCACCCGCGACGGGGTGCGCGGCAAGGACAAGCTGGATGTACCGATCAAAATGATCTGGAACTATGCCGGCAACTGCCTGATCAACCAGCATTCACAGATCAACCGCACCCACGATATCCTGCAGGATGACAAGAAGTGCGAGCTGATTGTGGTGATCGACTGCCACATGACCTCTTCGGCGAAATATGCCGATATTCTGCTGCCGGACTGCACTGCCTCCGAGCAGATGGACTTCGCGCTGGATGCCTCCTGCGGCAACATGTCGTACGTTATTTTTGCCGACCAGGCCATCAAACCGCGCTTCGAGTGCAAAACCATCTATGAGATGACCAGCGAGCTGGCTAAGCGCATGGGCGTGGAGCAGCAGTTCACCGAGGGGCGTACTCAGGAAGGGTGGATGCGGCACCTTTATGAACAGTCCCGCGAGGCCATTCCGGAACTGCCGTCGTTTGATGTGTTCCGCAAACAGGGCATGTTTAAGCAGCGCGATCCGGAAGGGCACCACGTGGCCTACAAAGCCTTCCGCGCGGATCCGGCCGCTAATCCGCTCACCACCCCTTCAGGCAAAATCGAAATTTACTCGGCGCAGCTGGCAGAGATTGCCGCCACCTGGGAGCTGGAGCAGGGGGATGTTATCGATCCGCTGCCGGTCTACAGCCCGGGCTTTGAAAACTACGACGACCCGCAGAGTAAAGATTATCCCCTGCAGCTTACCGGCTTCCACTACAAGGCGCGCACCCACTCCACCTACGGTAACGTGGACGTGCTGAAGGCGGCCTGCCGCCAGGAGATGTGGATCAACCCGCTGGATGCGAAAGCGCGCGGTATTGCCAACGGCGATCGTATTCGCATTTATAACGGCCGCGGTGAGGTGCATATCGAGGCCAAAGTGACGCCGCGTATTCTGCCGGGCGTGGTAGCGCTCGGGGAGGGGGCCTGGTACAACCCGGATGCAAACCGCGTCGATCAGGCCGGCTGCATTAACGTGCTTACCACCCAGCGCCCGTCACCGCTGGCGAAAGGCAACCCGTCCCACAGTAACCTGGTTCAGGTTGAGAAGGCGTAAGGAGTAGCCCATGACAACCCAGTATGGATTTTTCATTGATTCCAGCCGCTGCACCGGGTGCAAAACCTGTGAGCTGGCCTGCAAGGATTATAAAGACCTGACGCCGGACGTGAGCTTCCGCCGGATTTATGAATACGCCGGCGGCGACTGGCAGGAGGATAACGGCGTCTGGCAGCAGAACGTCTTCGCCTACTATCTCTCCATCTCCTGTAACCACTGCGAGGATCCGGCCTGCACCAAGGTCTGCCCGAGCGGCGCCATGCACAAGCGCGACGACGGCTTTGTGGTGGTGAACGAAGAGGTCTGTATCGGCTGCCGCTACTGCCATATGGCCTGCCCCTACGGCGCGCCGCAGTACAACGCCGCCAAAGGCCACATGACCAAATGCGACGGCTGTTATGACCGGGTGGCAGAGGGCAAAAAGCCCATCTGCGTCGAGTCCTGCCCGCTGCGCGCGCTGGACTTTGGCCCGATTGCAGAGCTGCGCAAAAAACATGGCAAACTCGCCGCCGTCGCGCCGCTGCCGTCGGCGCACTTCACAAAACCGAGCATCGTGATTAAACCCAATGCCAACAGCCGCCCGACCGGGGATACCACCGGCTATCTGGCGAATCCGGAGGAGGTGTAAAATGGGAAGCGGATGGCATGAATGGCCG
>DKMV01000230.1:2871-10780 GCA_002469605.1 Leclercia sp. UBA7405 | reverse complement strand
AAGGTTAAGTTATAGCGGCATTCCCCGGTCGCGGGATGCTGGCCTGGCTTAAGCGGCTGTATGCCGTGATAGAAGAGCCGGGACGGGCCGCCCCACACCACCACGTCGCCATGCTCCAGCAGCAGGCGCTTGAGCGGATCGCTGCGCCGGCAGCCGCGGAACTAGAGAACAGCAGGCAGGACCAGCGAGAACGAAACGATGGGCGCTTGCAGATCCGCCTCGTCTTTATCCTGATGCAGAGAGAGCTTGGCTCCCGGCAGGTAGCGGTTGATGAGGCAGGCATCGGGCGTGAAGTCCGCATAGCCTGCCGCCGTTGCCGCGTCCTTGCACAAGGCGGCGAAAGCCGTCGGCAGAGGCGGCCAGGGTTGGCCGGTAAGCGGGTCGTCTGGCGAGTAGAGATAGCCGCGATCGTTGGTGGTCCAGCCCAGCGCGCCGCAGTTGGTCATCGCCACCGACATGGTGTAGCCCCCGGGCGTGACCATCTGGCGAAACGGCGATCGGCCAGCAACCTTTTCGATGGCCGCCATCAGCTCGGGGGCGCGGGATAACGCAAAGCGGCGCAGGATCGTCGCGCCCGGCGCCAGCGGCTCCTGCCAGGGTTCAGCATCGGCAAACAGATCGAGCATTACTCCTCCTCAGGGTGAGCTTCGCGGCGCAGGATCGCCGCTTTTCGCGCGCTGCCCCAGCGGTAGCCAGAGAGGCCGCCGTCGCTGCGCACCACGCGGTGACAAGGGATGATAATGGCCAGCCGGTTGGCCGCGCAGGCCCGGGCCACTGCCCGCACCGCGCCGGGTTTGCCGATAGCGGCAGCCACCTGCTGGTAGCTGGCGGTTTCACCGCCGGGAATGGCGCGTAACGCCTGCCAGACCTGCTGCTGAAAGGCGGTGCCGCGCAGATCCAGCGGCAACGCCAGCGCCACACCTGGGCGATCCACGCTGGCAATCACCTGCCGCACGCGGGCGGCAAAGCCGGCATCGGCCTCTTCATGGCGCGCATGGGGGAACAGCGTATGCAGTTCGGTGCGGAGCGCCGCGTCGTCATCCGCCAGTAAAATGGCGCAGATGCCACGCTCGCTCTCCGCCACCAGGCAGCGCCCCAGCAGACAGTCGCTCAGGGCGTAACGCACGGTGAGGTCGTCCCCGCCGCGGCGAAACTGCCTGGCGGTCATCCCCAGCGCGGCATCGGCCTGGCGATAGTAACTGCTGCTGTCGGGGAAGCCCGCGGCCAGCAGCGAGTCGGTCACCTTCTCACCCTGCAACAGCCTGCTGCGCAGGCGTCTGGCGCGCGCGGCCTGCTGCCAGGCTTTGGGCGTCATGCCGGTGGCGGATTTAAACAGACGGTGCAGATGATAAGGGCTTATCGCCAGCTGCTGCGCCAGCGACTCCAGGGTGAGAGGCTGCTCCTGCTCCAGCAGGTGGCAGGCCTGCTCAATGGTTTGCCGCCGCCTTGCCTGCGGATCCTGCACCTCGGGGCGGCAGCGTTTACAGGGACGAAAACCGGCACGGGCAGCCTCCCCGGCGCTGGCATAAAAGCGGACATTATGACGCAGGGCATGCCGCGCCCGGCACGAGGGACGGCAGAAGATACCGGTGGTCTGCACGGCAAAGACAAACTGCCCGTCGGCGGCGGGGTCGCGGGCCAGCACCGCCAGCCAGCGGGTATCATCGTTCATCAGGGTTAAGGTCTTCATGATGCGCTCCTTCAGTAAGCATACTCCTACCCTGCCCTTGCGCCACCGGACTTACACCCGCAACCTTGCTTTTTAATTCTGTCCGCTTACCAGATAGCTTTTGAACTGGGGCGACATCCAGGTTTTAAAGCCGTCACCTTCACGCGTGATCATATAGACCGCCAGATTTTCCTGGCGCACGATCTCTTTGGCTTTTTCCGGCCCCAGCACCATCAGCCCGGTGTCCCAGGCATCGGCTTCCAGCGCGGTCGGGGCGATGACCGTTACCGACACCAGATTGTGGGTAATGGGCCGGCCGCTCTTAGGGTCGATTACGTGTGAGATGCGTTTGCCGTCGAGCTCATAGTAGTTGCGGTAGCTACCGGAGGTACTGATGCCATGACCGTTAATATCGACAATGGCCTGTACCGCGTTCTGCTCATCGGTCGGTTTCTGGATCGCCACCCGCCAGGGTTTGCCGCTGGCATTCATGCCGCGGCTGGCGAGCGCGCCGCCCACCGAGACCAGATAGCGAGGGATCCCCTCTTCCGCCATCAGGGCGGCCAGGTGATCGGCGGCATAACCTTCGCCGACGGTTGAGAGATCGACAAAAAGGTCGGGAATATCTTTTTCCAGATACTGCTGGCCGTACTGGTAGATCACGCTCAGATGCTGCAGGCCGGTGCGCCCCCGGGCATCGTCAATCTGCGCCTGATCGGGCGTCTTCACCGGCTGTTTGTCCGGACCAAAGCCCCACAGGTTCACCAGCGGGCCCACGGTAATATCCATTGCCCCCAGGGTTTTATGGCCCACGCGCAGGGATTCGGTGACGATATCCGCCATCGCCTCGCTGACCGGCCATGGCGCGGTACTGCGGGAGTGGTTAAAGCGCATCAACGCCGAGTCGTTTTTCCAGGTCGAGAGCAGCTGGTCGTCCGCATCCAGCCGGGTCTGGATCTTCGTGCGCAGCTCCTCGGCACGGTTTTTATCAACATTCATCACGCTGACGCGCCAGAAAGTGCCCATCGTTTTACCTTCCAGCACCGTTGCCGCAGGCGCGGCGCTTTTTGCCGGAGAGGTGGAGGTATCGCATGCTGTTAACAGCAAAAGCGCCGACAATAAGCCGGCACGCAGAAAAGTCATTTCCATTCGTTATTATCCTCTGGCCTGAGACCGGCAAGAGTACACCAAAAAATTGCGTTTGTAAGAGCCGATTGCCGGCATGAAAAAAGGGGCCACAAGGCCCCTTTTGCCTGAAAAGACGTGGCTTAGAACTGGTAAACCAGGCCCAGCGCAACGATATCGTCAGTAGCGATACCGGCGTCACGGGTGAAGGCGTTATCATCCAGCAGGTTGATTTTGTAATCCACGTAGGTGGACATGTTTTTGTTGAAGTAGTAAGTAGCACCAACATCAACATATTTCAGCAGATCCTGATCGCCGAAGTTGGCGGTGCCGTTGCTGATATCTTTACCTTTGGATTGCAGGTACGCCACGGACGGACGCAGGCCGAAGTCGAACTGGTACTGAGCAACCACTTCGAAGTTCTGCGCTTTATCGGCGAAGCCGAAGGCATCTGAGGGGCTGCTGCCGTTAGAGGTACCAAAGCGGGTTGCGTTGTAGGTCTGAGAGTACTGCGCCGCCAGGTAAACGTTGTTGGCGTCATATTTCAGGCCGCCGGTGTAGACGTTAGCGCGATCGCCGTCGCCATAAACGTCTGCCGCGTTCTGGTCTGCGGTACGTTTGGAGGAAGCCACGGCACCACCGATGCTGAAGCCTTCGCCCAGATCGTAAGTCAGGGAGGCGCCATAGCCGTCGCCGTTCTGTTTCAGCAGGCTGCGGCCGCCAACGTTTTCACCGCTGACGCTGCCGTTTGCACCCTGATACTGCAGGGCAAAGTTCAGCCCCTCAACCAGACCGAAGAAGTCCTGGCTGCGGTAGGTTGCCATGCCGTTGCCGCGGGACTGCAGGAAGTTGTCTGCGCCGTAGGTGTCGCCGCCGAATTCCGGCAGCACGTCGGTCCAGGAGGTGACGTCATAAATCACGCCGTAGTTACGACCGTAATCGAAAGAGCCTGCGTCGCCAAATTTCAGGCCTGCGAAGGCCACACGCGTCCAGGACTGGTTATCACTTTCAGAAGTGTTGCCCTGAACCTGGTACTCCCACTGACCATAGCCGGTCAGCTGGTCATTAACCTGAGTTTCCCCTTTAAAGCCGATACGCATATAGGTCTGATCGCCATCGCTGCCGTTGTCATCAGAGAAATAGTGCAGGCCATCCACTTTACCGAAGAGATCTAATTTGTTGCCGTCTTTGTTATAAATTTCAGCCGCATTTGCTGCGCCCGCTACCAGCAGAGCTGGTACCAGGAGGGACAGTACTTTAACTTTCATTTTTATTACCCTCTGTTATATGCCTTATTATTACCACTGCTTACTGATTAACCCTCTTAACCAGTTGGCCGATTCATTCTCCGCAAAAACACAGAATAATCCAACGGGAATATGATACGAAAACTTTGAAGATGTTTCAGTTGGCGGTATAGATGTTTCAGAGTGTAAGAATCAGGGAACTTTTTTACGGCACGATCCGTTAAAAATTTAGGCAGCGTTTTAAAATCAAGATTAAATAGCTTTATTTTCAATAAATTAAGTGCGCATAATTTATAGCACTGATTGACAAAACAAAAGCTTATAGTACGTCTAAAATATATCTCGCTATCATCATTAACTTTATTTATTACCGTCATTCAAATTCGAATGTCTGTTTATCCCTAATTGAGCCGAATGCCCAGCATTCGGTTTTTTTTTGTACCTCGCAACACAAAAGTAAATTTTTTGTGCTACCCCTGCGAAATTATAACGACTATTAATTAATTATAAAAAAATTTATAAACGCCATGCGAATTCCATGGTTAATGCAATTTCTTGTTATTCCGTGCTATTTTTTCTCTGTTTTGTCTCTTATTTGTACAGAATAAGCGCAGGCGTACAGATTTAACGCAGCCGTTGGGTCGGGCGTTGCAGGCATAAAAAGTGGGGAGATTCGACAGCGTGGCGCTGGAATTTCGGGTATTACCCTTTATACTGCCCTTTCCGCCAGAAGCGTAGCCACAACGGGTTAAACATAGCAATGAGTCAGTCTGAAACCACAGCCGCGAATAAATTTTCTCTGCTTCCGGGCAGCATAACCCGTTTCTTCCTTCTTCTTATTATTGTGCTGCTGGTCACCCTGGGCGTCATGGTACAGAGCGCGGTCAACGCCTGGTTAAAGGATCGTAGCTATCAGATTGTCGACATTACCCACGACCTGCATAAACGAATTGATACCTGGCGCTATACCACCTGGCAGATTTACGACAACATTGCCGCCACGCCGGGCAACGCCTCCGGCGAAGGGCTGCAGGAGACGCGGCTAAAGCAGGATGTCTATTACCTGGAGAAGACCCGTCGTAAAACCGAAGCGCTAATCTTCGGCTCGCACGACAGCACCACCCTTGAGATGACCCAGCGCATCTCAACCTATCTCGACACCCTGTGGGGCGCTGAAACTATCCCCTGGTCGATGTACTATCTTAACGGCCAGGATAACAGCATGATCCTGGTCTCTACCCTGCCGCTGAAAGATCTCTCCTCCGGCTTTAAAGAGACCAACGTCGGCAATATCGTCGATTCCCGCCGGGCAGAGATGCTACAGCAGGCCAACGCGCTGGATGAGCGGGAGAGCTTCTCCTCCCTGCGCCGCCTTGCGTGGCAGAACGGCTACTACTTTACCCTGCGCACCACCTTTAACCAGCCGGGGCACCTGGCGACGGTCGTGGCTTTCGATCTGCCGATTAACGATCTGATCCCGCCGGATATGCCGCTGGACAGCTTCCGCCTCGAGCCGGATACCGCCACGCAAAACCTGCGGGCGCCGCAGGATAAAGAAAGCCCGGACAGCGTGGCCATCTCGTTTAACGGCTCTAAAATTGAGATCGCCTCTTCCGTGAACAGCACCGGCATGCGCTTGGTGTGGCAGGTGCCTTTCGGTACGCTGCTGCTGGATACCCTGCAAAATATTCTTCTGCCGCTGCTGCTGAACATCGGCCTGCTGGCGCTGGCGCTCTTTGGTTACAGCACCTTCCGCACCCTGCCGGGCCGCCAGAGCGACGTGCCGGCCACTACCGGCTCCAGCAACGAGCTGCGGGTCCTGCGGGCATTGAACGAAGAGATTGTTTCGGTGCTGCCCCTTGGCCTGCTGGTGCATGACCAGGAGGCCAACCGCACCATTATCAGTAATAAGATTGCCGATCACCTGCTGCCGCACCTTAATCTGCAAAATATCACCACCATGGCAGATCAGCATCAGGGGGTGATTCAGGCCACCATCAATAATGAGCTGTACGAAATCCGTCAGTTCCGCAGCCAAGTGGCCTCCCGCACCCAGATCTTCATTATTCGCGATCAGGATCGGGAAGTGCTGGTGAATAAGAAGCTCAAGCAGGCGCAGCGCCTCTATGAGAAGAACCAGCAGGGCCGCGCGGCCTTTATGCAGAATATCGGCGACGCCTTTAAGCTGCCGCTGAAGACGCTGGCCAGCGACGCGGCGAACCTGAACGCGCCGGACAGCAATAAAATCGCCAGCCAGGCGGATAGCCTGGTGCGGCTGGTGGATGAAATTCAGCTGGCGAATATGCTGGAGAATGACGGCTGGAAGAGCAGCCCGACCCTCTTCTCTATTCAGGATTTAATCGACGAAGTGGTGCCGGAGGTACTGCCAGTTATCAAGCGTAAAGGCTTGCAGCTGCTGATCAACAATCCGCTGCCGGCCAACGATCAGCGCCACGGCGATCGCGATGCCCTGCGCCGGATCCTGCTGCTGCTGATCCAGTACGCGGTTACCACCACTTCCATTGGCAAAATTACCCTGGAGGTGAGTATCGATGAGTCGGCCGACGATCGCCTGACCTTCCGTATACTTGATACCGGCGAAGGGGTCACGCTCAGCGAGATCGATAACCTGCACTTCCCGTTCCTCAACGAGACGCAGCAAGACAGCTACGGCAAAGCGAATCCCCTCACCTTCTGGCTGTGCGATCAGCTGGCGCGCAAACTGGGCGGCCATCTCAATATTAAGGCCCGCGAGTCGCTGGGCACCCGCTATTCCCTGCATGTCAAAATGCCGGCGAATCCACAGGATGCAGAGGATGACGAACGTCTACTGGATGACGTAGTGGCGATGATCGACATCACCTCGAATGAGATCCGTAATATCGTGGTGCGTCAGCTGGAAAACTGGGGGGCGAGCTGCATCACGCCGGACGAGCGCCTTTCAAGTCAAGAATATGATCTCTTTTTAACAGATAATCCGTCTAATCTTACTGCCTCCGGCTTGCTTTTAAGCGATGATGAGTCAGGCGTGCGCAAAATCGGCCCCGGGCAGATGCGCGTCAACTTTAATATGAGCAATGCTATGCAGGAAGCTGTACTACAACTTATAGAAGAGCAGCTGGCTCAGGAAGCGAGCCCGGAATCCCCGCTGGGTGGCAACGAAAATGCCGAGCTTCATGCCAGCGGTTATTATTCGCTCTTTGTAGACACAGTACCAGATGATGTTAAGAGGTTGTATACTGAATCCGCTGCGAACGACTTCGCCGCGCTGGCTCAGACAGCACACCGACTGAAAGGGGTGTTTGCCATGCTTAATCTGGTTCCAGGCAAGCAATTATGTGAAACGCTGGAACATCTTATTCGTGAGAAAGATGCACACAGCATAGAAAAATACATCAGCGACATTGACGCTTACGTCAAAAGCTTGCTGTAGCAAGGTAGCCTTATACATGAACAATATGAACGTAATTATTGCCGATGACCATCCGATTGTACTGTTCGGTATTCGCAAATCACTTGAGCAGATCGAGTGGGTGAATGTAGTTGGCGAATTTGAAGACTCCACAGCACTGATTAATAACCTTCCGAAACTTGATGCGCACGTGCTCATCACCGATCTTTCCATGCCTGGGGATAAGTACGGTGACGGCATCACGCTGATTAAATACATCAAGCGTCACTTCCCGAGCCTGTCGATCATTGTTCTGACCATGAACAACAACCCGGCGATTTTAAGCGCCGTGCTGGATCTCGACATCGAAGGGATTGTACTGAAACAAGGTGCGCCGACCGATCTGCCGAAAGCGCTGGCCGCGCTGCAGAAAGGTAAGAAATTTACGCCGGAAAGCGTCTCCCGCCTGCTGGAGAA
>DKMV01000230.1:1525-2693 GCA_002469605.1 Leclercia sp. UBA7405 | reverse complement strand
CCGAAAGAGAGTGAAGTGCTGCGCCTGTTTGCAGAAGGTTTCCTGGTGACCGAGATTGCCAAGAAGCTGAACCGCAGCATCAAAACCATCAGTAGCCAGAAGAAATCAGCGATGATGAAACTGGGCGTCGAGAACGACATCGCACTGCTGAACTACCTCTCCTCCGTGACCCTGAGTCCGGCGGACAAAGACTAAGCCTGACGGCATAAAAAAACCCGGTTCAACCGGGTTTTTTTACGTCCGCGTTTTCCTCACCCTGTCGGCATAGACCGCCAGCGTCTGTTTCAGCACATCCAGCGTCACCGGTTTAGAGAGACAGCTGTCCATACCCGACTCCAGGCAGCGCTGCTTCTCTTCCGCCAGGGCGTTCGCGGTAACCCCTACCACTGGCAGCGTCAGGCCCAGCTGACGAATACGCTGCGTCAGGCGATAGCCGTCCATATTCGGCATGTTAACGTCGCTCAGGACGATGTCGATATGGTTTTTACTCAGCACGTTCAGGGCGTCCACGCCGTCGTTGGCGGTTTTACACTGATAGCCCAGCGAGCCGAGCTGATCCGCCAGCAGGCGGCGGTTGATGGGGTGATCGTCTACTACCAGGATCATCATATCGTCGTTAAGCTGCGCCGTCTCCGGCGATGGCAGCGCCGCCGTCCCGTCGCCGGTCTCCAGCTCGATGCGGTAAATGCGCGCCAGCAGCGCAATCAGCTCATGCGGCGAGGCTACGCTGCACACCCATTCGCCCCGGGCACGCTCAAGCGGAATGCCGATATGGCGGCGACAGAAGACCACGGCCGCTTTGCCCTGCCACGGCTGCGCCAGCTCTTCATCGGTAAGCAGAATATCTTCCGCATCCGGCGTCTGCCCTTCATAGCGCGCCACGCGCACGCCGCTGCGGGTCAGTAAGGACTCCAGATAGGCAAACAGCGAAGCGTTATTGACCGCCAGCCAGCAGCGCTTATCGCTCAGCCCTTCCACCAGGGTGGTGGCAGGCGACTGGGCGGCATAGAGTGGAATACGGATGGTGAACTGGCTACCCATACCCGGCTCGGTATCCACCGAGATATCGCCGTCCATCATGCTGATCAGTTTTTCGCAAATCGCCAGCCCCAGCCCGGTGCCCTGGAAGTTACGCTGTACGCCGGTTCCCACCTGGAAGAAGGGATCG
>DKMV01000230.1:0-1353 GCA_002469605.1 Leclercia sp. UBA7405 | reverse complement strand
CTGGAAGAAGGGATCGAACAGTTTCACCACCTCTTTGGCGGGAATGCCCACCCCGGTATCGCGCACGCGGATGCTCAGATAGTCCCCCGCGCGGGAGACGTGCAGCACAATACAGCCGATATCGGTGAATTTAATGGCATTGCTGAGCAGGTTAGAGATCACCTGCTGCAGACGCATCGGATCGCCCTGCAGCGTGAGCGGCACGTCAGGCTCAATAAAGCAGTAGAGCCCCAGCTGTTTACGCACCACCAGCGGCAGGTAGTTGGCGCTGATGTGGTTCATCACCTCCCGCGGCGAGAACTCACGGGGTTCGATTTTCAGCTGCTCCGACTCGATTTTCGAGAAGTCGAGAATATCGCTGATGATCTTCAGCAGCAGGCTGGAGGAGTTGTTCATCGCCGTCACCAGGCGGTCAACGCCCCGGGGCAGCTCTTTGGTTTGCAGCAGGTCGAGGTTGCCGATAATCCCGTACAGCGGGGTGCGCAGTTCGTGGCTGACAGTGGCAAGGAACATCGATTTCGACTGGCTGGCCTGCTCCGCCGACTGGGCCATATCCTGCAACGACTCTTCCATCTTCACGCGGGCGGAGACGTCCACCAGCACGCAAATAGCCACGTTTTCGTTGCGATAGCGCGAGTGCACAAAGCTTATCTGCAGGTTGGTGTTGTTGCTGGTCAACACGTCGACAAAGTTGACCTGCTGACCGCAGATGATCTGCGTCAGCCGCTGCCGGTCTTCGTGGGTGAGCATGTTGAGATAGTTATGCGCCAGTTCGTTACTCAGAATGTTGGTGCCATCCACGGTGCGCAAAATGCAGATCCCCACCGGGGCCGAGGCCACGATCTTGCGGTTGAACTGCTCATGCTCTTCCAGGCGCTGGGCATCTGCCTCCGCCGGGATAAAGATTTTCCGCTCGTACATGCGGGTCAGCATAAACAGGGCGATCCCCACCAGCACGTTCAGCAGCACGGAGTTGAGGATCAGCATCCGGATACGTTCCAGCACCATATCCACCGGCACGGAGTAGACAATACTCAGCGAGGATGGTGGCAGGCTTTTCTTCAGCACCAGATCGTGGAAGCCGGAGGTGTAGCCAAACCAGGAGCGCTCCTGCATCCAGCGCGGATCGATCTTAATACGGTTTTCCGGCCCGACCAGGGAGATAAGCGCATGGCCGTTTTCGTCAAGAATGGTGACCCCCATCGGCAGCGTACCCGGGGTGAAGAAGTTTTCCATCCGGATGGTCTGCTCGGTGCCGAGCAGCGCCTGCAGGCGGTTAGCCAGATAGACAGGGGTGAGCGCATAGAAGTAGCCCACGCCCGGACGCGGCCCCTGGCTTATCCAGAAGATGTT